>JAGQGA010000122.1 GCA_020432595.1 Anaerolineales bacterium
CCACGCTGCCGCCTTCTTTCTCGGCAGCCTGCTGCTGTGGTGGTTGCTGCGCCAACCGTGGCCCGCCTTTTGGGGCGAGGCCAGCCTGGGCGTTCTGGCCGATGGTATGCTCACCCCTCCGTTTGCCATCCTTGGCAGCCTCATCTTTTGGGGCAGCGGAATGCCCGTTTTTGTTATCTTTTGCGTGGGCGTGATGGTGGTCAGCATGTTGATTTGGGTGGCGTGGCAGCGGCAGTATACGTTGACTCAGCACATCACCCAATTTGCTGCGCTTAACAGCGTTGGCACCTCGCTGCGGGAAACGCTTGACCTGTCAACCGTGATCGAACGCACCCAGCAGCAGGTCAACGACCTTATTTTGGCTGACCAGTTTGCCCTGTGGCTGCGTGGTGAGCAGGGCACATGGCAAAATGTGGCGGCGGTGGGGGGAAAACGGCCGTTTTCCCCTGATGACTTTACCCAATGGGTGGCAGACCACGGCCGCATTTTGGAATTAAACGGCCGTAATATCGCCTTCGCCCCCCGTCACGGCCTTACCATTCCCCAGCCGCCGCCGCAAGCGTGGCTTGGTGTGCCCCTCACCACGGCCGAACGGCTGATTGGGGTGATGGTGCTGCAGCGCGGGCAGGATGGGCAGCGGTTTAGCCGCTGGAGCCGGGAACTGTTTGTTGCCATTGCCAACCAGGCCAGTGCTGCCATTCAAAACGCGCGGCTTTATGGCGAAACGGTGCGGCTCTATAACCTGACGGATGAGGCATTGGCGCAGCGGGTGCGGCAGCTACAGGCATTGCTCAACAGCATTCAGGAAGGGGTGCTGATGCTGGATCGCCAAGGGCAGGTGGTGCTGGTAAATCCGATGGCACTGACGCTGTTGGGCAGCCGTTTGCAGCCGGGCGACTCGCTGCCCACGGTGGCGGCAGTGCGGTTGGGCTACAAGGAAGCGGAGTTGGGGCAGTTGGTGCGGCAGTTAACGGCCGTTTCCACCCCACCCACCGTGCCAGAAACGGCCGTTGTCTACCAAACCACGCTTGGCGCCACTTCCCGCACCATTGAGCGCAGCGAGGCCCCTGTTCTTAGTGAAGACGGTCAGCTACTGGGCTGGCTCATGCTGTTTCGGGATGTCACTGCTGACCATGAATTGGCTGAACGGCGGGCTGACCTTACCCGCATGATCGTCCACGACCTCCGCAACCCCATCACCACCATTCTCAGCAACCTCAACTTGGCTAGTAACCAACTCCCCGTGCCGTTGTCAAACGCTCAGGAATTGCTTGATGATGCCCGTCAGGCATCGCTCGACATGCTCGACATGGTAGACTCGCTGATGGACATCAACCGCATGGAGGCAGGGCAAGCGGTTATTGACCCCGACGCGATGAGCCTTGGGCGGCTGGCGCAAACGGTGGTAGAGCGGCTACAGCCGCTGGCGCAGCGGCAAAACATTTGTCTGCGGCTGGAATTGGCTGTGGCTATTCCGCCTGTCTGGGCTGATGAGGAAATGGTGCGGCGCGTGCTGGTGAACCTGCTCGACAATGCGCTTAAATTTACTCCGGCCGGCGGCGAAGTGGTTTGCCGGGTGGAGCCGGCTGAAACGGCCGTTGAGCCTGTCGAAGCACCCCATGAACCTGGTGCCCGCTGCCTCATCAGCGATACCGGCCCTGGCATCCCCGCCACCATCCGTGAACTCGTTTTTGACCGCTATATGCGAACCAATCAGGGCGGGGCGCAGGTGCGCGGTACCGGGCTTGGCCTCACCTTTTGCAAAATGACGGTTGAAGCACATAACGGCCGTATTTGGGTCGAAGAATCAGCCAATGGCGGCAGTTGTTTTATTTTTACGCTGCCCGGTATTCCGGTATTTGGTAATCGGTAATCGGTAAACAGTAATCGGTAAACAGTAATCGGTAATCAGTACTGACCACCGATTACTGATAACTGATAACCGATTACTGATTACAGACAAAAAGGAGACTCATGAACAACAATCCCCATCTATCTATTGACCAAAAAATCGTTGGTGACACTTACACCAGCAGCGAGATTATGGACAACCTGACCATTCTCTGCGATGACTTTGGTTCTCGCTTTGGTGGCACCGCTGGCGAAAAGCAGGCCGCTGACTTCATCGCCGACAAGCTTCGCGCCTACGGGCTGCAAAATGTGCATCTGGAGCCAATTGAGTACATCGGCTGGCGGCGCGGCGAGGTTTCGCTGGAGATCATCAGCCCCATCCAAAAAACCATTCCCTGCATCACTCTACCGCATTCCCCTGCTGCCGACCTTGAGGGGCGGGTGATTGATTTGGGTGATGGTGCCCCGGCGCTGTATGACCAGCGTGCTGATGAAATCCAGGGCAGCATTGTGATGGCAAATAGCGAAATTTTCCCCGGCGGCAGCAAACGCTGGGTGCATCGTGGCGAAAAGTTTGGCCGCAGCACCATGGCCGGTGCGGCTGGCTTTATCTTTGTCAACCATTACCCGGCTTATGGCCCGGCCACTGGCGGCGTGGGCAACGGTGGCGAGGCACTTATTCCGGCCATTTCAGTGGCAATGGAAGATGGCGCATTTATTTCACGGCTCATCAAGCGGTATGGCGAGGTCAAAATTCGGCTGAAGAGCAGCGACCATTGTGAGCCGATGGTGTCGTGGAATGTGATTGGCGACTTGCCCGGCACCACGCACCCTGACGAAGTGGTAATGCTGGGCTGCCACTACGACGGCCACGACATTTCGCAGGGGGCGATTGACCCCGCTTCGGGGGCGGTGTCAATGCTGTTGATTTTGGCGTGGGGATATGGGCTACGTTTGATCGCAGCATGAGTCATCCCATAGATTTTCAGGTTGGCTACATACCGTCCCTGCCCTTGGATAAAGCGGGGGTCTTCGACCCGTTTCATGCTTTTGCCAACGTAGTTACCCATTAGTCACCTCCGCCCATCTGGGCTGCTGCGGCCTTGACGGAACGAACGATGTTTTCGTAGCCAGTGCAGCGGCAAATATTGCCTTCCAAACCGTGCCGAATTTCTGCCTCAGTCATGTTGGGGTTGTTTTCCACCAGCTTGGTGGCAGCCATGATCATGCCGGGGGTGCAGTACCCACATTGGAGGCCGTGGTTTTCCCAAAAGGCTTTTTGCATGGGGTGCAGTTCGCTGCCATTGGCTAACCCTTCGATGGTGGTGATGGTTGCGCCATCGGCCTGGACAGCAAGGGTGGTGCAGGATTTGACCGCCATGCCGTTCATGTGAATGGTGCAGGCGCCACACTGACTGGTGTCACAACCAATGTTGGTGCCGGTCATGCCTAGCTCATCACGGAGAAAATGGACAAGCAGCATACGTGGCTCAACATCTCTGGTGTATGTTTTGCCGTTGACTGTCATTGATACTTTCATAGAAATATCTCCTTCTATGGGGTTTTAAGGTTGAATTCCTTACTCAATTTACCCATGCCACGGCAAATTGAGATATTTACTTTCTTCCAAAAATGTGTCAATCAAATTATGGGTTTGTGGGTTGCTATTAACCTCCTTTTTCGCGCAGGATTTTGGCGACTTCACGAGCGATACGCCGTGTCCACCATTTTGTAATCAGCCGGAACAGGAACAAGCCGCCGAGGATCATGATGGCTTTACTCATTGTGTCTTCACGCTGATCTTCGGGGATGAGTTCTTCAATAAAGTTTTTGGGCGACCCCAAGGGGGATTGGGTTTGGGTGGGTGGGGCAAGCGGGGGAGGAGGAGAAACGGAGGGGGGAGGTTCAGGGGTTGGGGCAGAAACGGCCGTTTCTCCCCCCTCTTGCGTCACTTCTTCTGCCTTCTCCACCTGCAACGCCACCATCCGCGCCTCCACCTGCTGGTTCAGCCCATCTAGGCTTTGGCGAATAATCGCCTTAGCCGAGGTGTCTAGCAGCCGTTGGCCGACGCTGGCAATGCGACCGCCCACCTGGGCATCGCCACTGTAGTGCATGATAGTAGTGCTGCCTTCTTCTTCCAGTCGCAGACCACCATCACCTTTCACAAATCCGGCCGGCCCTTTGCCATCCACAACCATGTTATAGCTATTAGGAGCGGCAATATCAGTTAGGGTGACTTCACCGTTGAATTTACCCTGCACAGGGCCAACTTTAATCTTTAAAACGCCAACATATTGATTTTCGCCAACTTCTTTTAGCTCTTCGCAGCCGGGCATCACGTTGGCTAAGACCTCTGGGTCGAGCAGCATAGGCCACACCACATCACGCGGGGCAGCAAATGTATAGGAACCTTCTACTTTCAAAATAATTCTCCTAGCACAGCAATCAGCTAATAAGCATTGCTTAATTTGTTCTTATAATAGTTTGATTGTTGTATCAATGGGTGATAGGCGTCACGTGTGGGAAGAAACGGCCGTTTACAAACGGCCGTTTTCGCTAAGCTCCAATTCATACGCTGATGACGCTGTAGAATCATTAGGACAATCAGATTTGGAATGACGGGATATTCTCGCAACGTTTGTTAAGCGAAACCGCTAATCCCTACTTTGAATCTCTTGTATAGTTTTACCTAAAGTTGATTGGGGTGTCAAACCACTTTCAGGAACGGAAAATCTAAAATGAACGCATAAGACATCTTTCCTAAAGCACCTCCCGTTCACGCCCTGTTCACGCTGAATTTACGGTGCCAATACGGACGGCTCTACTGGGCTGGCGTATGCTTGCACCACCCTGCAAGCGGTATTTTTGCTGGGGAAGGACATTTGTATGCTGGATGCCACATCACACGAACGTGTCTCATCCACCCAGCACACACTACCCAACATCGCTGAAGGGATCCTGGTCTTGGATGAAAACAAGTTCATCACTTACGCCAATGAGGCGGCCGAGACCATGCTAGGGTATGGCACTAGCTATACTGGCGGTAGCCATCTGATTGGCGTACCCTACCAGCGGCTCAGTGCAGCCCCGTTGGCTCCGCTCAATGGTGCCCCAGCAAAAATAGTGGAAGGGGCACTGCGGCACAAAAACGGCCGTTGGCTCACCGTCAACCTCACCCAAAGCCACATCGCCCCCAATCTACCCCACATTCTTGTCTCCTTCACCAACTCAGCCGAACAGTTGCAGCAAGAACAGTCGCTGACCCACACGCAGCGGCTGGCAGGGTTAGGCACCTTGACGGCCAGCATTGCCCACGAATTGACCAACCCCATTAGCATTATTACCACCACCTGCCACGCCATTTTGCAGGACATGCAGGATAAGTCGCTCAACAACGACCAATTGGCGCAATATACGCAGATGATCGAACGAAGTGCTTGGCGGTGTATTCGGCTTACCGACACGCTGCGGGGATACACGCGGCAGGGCAAGCTCCAGTTGGCAATTACAGATTTTGCGGCGTTGGTTGAAGATGCGCTGCTGCTAGTGCAACAGCAATTTCTCAAGGAGTTTAACGTGAGCATCCATACCGATCTGGATGCCGAACACCAGACCATTGTGTGCGACCCTAACCGACTGACGCAGGTTTTGGTCAATTTGCTAACCAATGCCCGCGACGCGATGCAGCCGGCCGGTGGGGAAATTACCATTCGCTCCTGGTTTATTGCGCCTGGTGAACGAGACGTGCAACTGCCAACTGTGCGACTTCCAGAAGCCATAACGGCCGTTGGTGCCTTTGCTTTTGCCATTGAAGACAGCGGCCCTGGCATTGCCCCCGACGTGATCGAGCATATTTTTTCCCCATTTTTTACCACCAAGCGCAGTGGCGCGGGAACTGGGCTGGGTTTGTATATTGCGCGGGAGATTGTGGAACAGCACAACGGCCGTTTATTAGCCGAAAACACCCCCCATGCCGGTGCCCGCTTTATCGTTTTACTCCCCCAACAATAACATTACTTGTGATATTTCTCCCCATTGCGGATGGTAAACGCCCGGTAAAGCTGTTCCAGCAGCAGCACACGGGCCATTTCGTGGGGGAAGGTGAGGGGGGAGAGGGAAAGGGTGTCATGGGCAGTGGTGCGAACATCGTCGCTAAACCCCAGCGGGCCACCAATGAGGAAGGCCAAACGGCCGTAAATTTCCAACTGCTTCTGCAAATAATCGGCAAAATCGGGGCTGGTAAAAGAACGGCCGTTTTCCGTCAACAAAATTAGCCGGTTTGCCCCCTCCGCTCCATTCAGCAATAGTTCCCCCTCCTTTTGCAGCGCCACCGCGTCTGGCTGCCCCCGCCCTACACTGTCCTTCACCTCCGTCAACCCAAACCCGACATAATGGCGCAGCCGCTTCTCATACGCCGCCTGCGCCGCCAACCACTCCCGATTCCGCAGCTTGCCCACTGCGACCACTGTAATTTGCCCTGAAAAAAGTGCCATAAGAAAGGATTTAAGATTGAATCGTTACGATGAACGGATAATGAAGGCCTCGTCGTGTGGCCGAATCGTAAATCGTAATTCATTAATCGTCAATTATAGGAGCGTATCATGGTATTAGTGACGGGTGGTGCAGGCTTTTTAGGGTCACACTTGGTTGAGGCATTGGTCAAGGAAGGGGCGCGGGTGCGGGTGCTGGATAACCTTAGCACGGGCAAGCTGGAGAACCTGGCCGGGCTGCCGGTGGAGTTTATTGAGGGGGACATTGCGGATCGGGAAACGGTACAAACGGCCGTTTCCGGCTGTAGCCTCATCTTCCACCAAGCCGCCCTTGTCAGCGTCCCGCTTTCCATCAAGGAGCCGCTGCACAACCATCTTAGCAACGTCAACGGCACCTTCAACGTCTTTGATGCTGCCCGCGATTGTGGCGTGCGGCGCGTTGTCTACGCATCGTCGGCCGCCGTCTATGGCAACTTGCCCAAGCTGCCTAAACAAGAAAGCGACTCGCTCGCGCCCATTACGCCCTACGCCGCTGCCAAGCAGATGAGCGAAATCATGGCCGGTGCCTACACCGCCAGCTATGGCGTTGAAATGGTGGGGCTGCGCTATATGAATATCTTTGGCCCCCGCCAAGACCCCTCTTCCCCCTATTCCGGCGTGCTGTCCATCTTTTGCCGCCGCGCCATGCAGGGGCAGGGCGTTACCATTTTTGGCGATGGGGAGCAAACGCGGGATTTTGTTTACGTAGGGGATGTAGTGCAGGCCAATTTACGAGCCGCCCAAGCGTCGGTATTAAAGCTGGTGAATGGAGAAACACCAACGGCCGTTTTCAACGTGGGTCGCGGCGAACAAACCAGCCTCAATCAAATTGTAGATGCCCTACGCCAAATCACCGGCCACGACATCCCTGTTAACTATGGCACCGAACGGGAAGGCGACATCAAACATTCCTACGCCGACATCAGCCGCGCTCGTAACATTCTTGGCTACCAGCCCCAAACTTCCATTTTAGATGGCCTACGCGAAACGCTGGCCTGGTTTGAAGAAAGCGAACGGGTCTTGGCGTAACAGGTAACAGGTGGCAAGTCACATATGCCAACAAGACTTGCCACTTGCCACCTGCTACTTGCAGCTTTTCAATTCAGCTTCCCCAACAGCGCCGTTTTTGCCCATTCGGCCGGCAAATACAGCGGATCAAGCCGCAGTGCCTCGTTGTAGCAGCGCAGTGCCCGCCGATGCTCCCCCAGCTTTTCATAAGCTCGCCCCAAATTGGTATGGGGATATTGCCGGGCTTCATAGCGTGGCGCAACGATTGCCTTTTCCAGCCAGGGAATGGCCTCGGCATATTTTTCCTGCTCCAGCAAATACGCCCCAATGTCGTTGTAGGGGTTGCCATAATCGGGATCAAGTTCAATCGCCTTGTGGCACATTTCAATCGCGTCATCATAGCGACGCATCATGCTGTAGCTCCACCCCAAAAAGGTATAGGCTTCGGCAGTGGCAAACATGGCAATGGAGCGTTTGTACAGTTCAATCGCATCCCCCAATTCCCCCTTACGCTGGTGGCGATAGGCTTGCTCAAAAAGGATTTTTGCCTGCTGTTGGATTAAATCGTCACTGCTCATTGCGGTTTGGGAATTGGAGATTAGAGATTGGAGATTGATGAAGGTTCATAATCTCCAATCTCCAATCTCTATTCATCTTTATTCAGCCTCTCTAGCAGCGATGGCAGCGCCGCCAGGTCATCAATTTTGGCGTGGGGAATCACATTATCGGGTGGGGAAAAACGGCCGTTTCCGACACAAAACACCGTCAACATCCCCGCACTGCGTCCACCCACCATATCACTAGCTGGGTCATCACCGACATAAACGGCCGTTTCCGCCGCCTCCACCCCCAAATCCGCCAACACGTGCCAAAATGGCTCCGGGTTGGGCTTCCATTTGTCCACGTCGGCCGAAAACAACAGCGCATCAAAAAATTCCAGCAACCCATAGCGGCGCAAATCTGCAATGTGGCCTTCACCGGTGAACATCGTGTTCGACAGCAGACCCAGCTTATACCCCTGCCACTTAAGCAGCGCCAACGTCTCCCGTGCATACGGCATCAAATGCGCCTGCCCCGAAATCGCCTGCTCATACTGCTTGCTGGCCTGAAAAAGCTGCGCCAACGGCACAGCCACGCCACAGGCGGCCGTTACTTCTCCCAACAGTTCCGCCAGCCGTAAATTACGCTCGCCCCGCGTGGCACCGCGCCACCGCTGCGGCAGCAGCCCAAACCCTGCCTCACGGAAGGTGTCAAACGACGGCAGCACCGTCCCTTGCGCCTGCAAATAGCCATAAGCCGCTGCAAACCCCGGCGTTTCCAAATCCGGCCACGCCGTCCACTCCCCCGCATACTCAATCAGCGTCCCGCCGAGGTCAAAAACAACCGCTTCTATCATACCTGTGACCAGTAAACAGTAATCGGTAATCGGTAATCAGTGACCAGTTTTGACCGATTACTGATTACCGATTACCGTTTTACCGATGTCCCACCAATCGCGCCACCGTCACCCCATCACCCCCTTCACCGTCCTTGCCTTCTTCCCAGGAGGTGACATGGCCGCTTTCGGTGAGAGCTTCACGAACGGCCGTTCGCATCCTTCCCGTCCCCTTACCATGAATAATCCGTACCCACGGCATCCGTGCCAAAAACGCATTGTCCAAATACCGATTCAGCCGCGCCAGCCCCGTTTCCACCCGTTCGCCGCGCAAATCCAGCTCCATATCCACCGACGCAGCCATCGGAGCTTCATCAATTTCAACCAATGGCTCCTCTTCCTCAGCCGCAGACGGCCGTTCCAGAAACTCCAGGTCGCTCAACTGCGTCTTCATACTTAGCCGCCCAATCGCCACCACCACCTGGTTTTTGCTCATCGAAACAATCTCGCCCTTAGTGTTCAGCGTCTTCAGCCGCACCACATCCCCCACCTCCAACGACTTCCGCAGCTTACGCACCGTCGCCGTTTGGCTGCTTTTAGCCGGAGCGGGCTGGAGCTCCTCAACCTTCTCCTCTTCCAGCGTGTCCACCGCCTTGCTCGCCTTCTTCAGCGCGTTAATAGATTCCGCATCCCGAATTTGGCGGCGCACCTGGCGCAGCTCCAGCCGAATTTTTTCCAACTCTTTCTCCGCCTGCCGCTTGGCCTCAGCCAGCGTTTCCACGCGCTCCGCCTCAATTTGCGCCAGCCGCTCCCGCAACAGGTCGCGGGTCTTCTCCGCATCCCGCTGCGCCAGCCGCGTGGCCGCCTCCTCCGCCTCCATCTGGTCACGCAAATCCTGAATCGAACCCAGCAGGTCGTCGGCCTGATGGCTGTCTACGCCCACATAGCGCATCGCCTCGTCAAGAATGGTTTCATCCAGCCCCAGCCGCCGCGCAATAGCAAACGCATTCGACCGCCCCGGAATGCCGATACTCATCTCATAGGTCGGCGACAGCGTTTCCACGTCAAACAACAGCGAGGCGTTGACCGCCCCTTCCGTCTGGCTGGCGTAGATTTTTAGCTCCGGGTAATGAGTAGCGATAAAAGTCGTTGCCCCCTTGTCGCGCAAAAAGTTGGTGATTGACATCGCCAGTGCCGCTCCTTCTGAAGGATCAGTACCCGAACCCAATTCATCCAGCAGCACCAGCGAGCGGTCGTCTACCACGCCCAAGATGCGAACGATGTTGGTCATGTGGGCGGAAAAGGTGGAGAGGCTTTGCTCGATGGATTGCTCATCGCCAATGTCGGCGTAGACGTTGTTAAACAGCGTCAGCCGGGCATCGGTGGCGGGCAAGTGCAGCCCCGACTGCGCCATCAGCACCATCAGCCCCATCGTTTTCAGGCTCACCGTTTTGCCGCCGGTGTTGGGGCCGGTGATGAGGACGACAAAGGTGTCATCTTCTACCGTCCAGTTGGTGGGCACGACGCTGCTGGATGGCAGCATCGGGTGCCGCGCCCCTTTGACCCAAACGGTGGAGCCGGGGTGCAAATTGGGGGGTGGGGGAACCCATTTGGCGCGTTCGTTGGGGTGCTTGGGCGGTTTGGGCTGCTCAAAGGTACGCCACTCGACAAATTCGGGACGAATACCGTCAATCTGTAGGGCGTAGCGGCCGCGAGCAAAGATGAGGTCGAGGTCAGCCATACTTTCAACGATGCGTTTGATCACGTCGGCATAGTCGGCCACCTGTGCCGATAGTTCGCGCAGGATGCGGTTGATCTCTTCTTGCTCTTCGATGAAAAGGCCGCGATATTCGTTGTTGAGGTCAACGGTGGCAAGGGGTTCCATCCACAGCGTAGCCCCGCTGCCGCTTTGGTCGTGGACAATGCCGCGAATGCGTCCTTTGGCATCGGCTTTGACGGGGAGAACATAACGGCCGTTTCTCTGCGTCACAATCGCTTCTTGCAAATATTGGTTCATGCTGCTGTTCAGG
>JAGQGA010001229.1 GCA_020432595.1 Anaerolineales bacterium
ACCATCTGCCATTCGAAAACGCCGGATGTGGCCGCCGAATGCCGCCGCGCCGATATTATCGTCGCCGCTGTCGGCCGTCCGCTGATGGTGAAAGGCAGCTGGGTGAAACCGGGCGCGACGGTGATCGATGTCGGCATTAATCGCACGGCAGACGGCAAGCTGGTCGGCGATGTCGATTTCGCCGAAGCGCAAAAAGTGGCCGGGGCGATTACGCCGGTGCCGGGCGGCGTTGGCCCGATGACGATTGCTTGTCTTTTAAAAAATACAGTTAAAGCCGCGCAAAATTCTACTGACTAAGGCTGCAAATTTTAAAATGAAACTGATGTCTGCGCCCGAGGCCGTCAGGCATCTGTCCAGGCTTTGGCCTCAATGAAGACGCGCTTCACGGAAGGAACGTGATGTTGCAGTTTCTGCGTTAGCTTGGCGGTGATCTGCTCAACCATATGTGCGGAAAGTTTATCCTCAAAATCAAGGCTGGCGTTGACCATCACCTCATCCGGCCTCATATGCAGGGTGATGATGCCATTGACGCCGGTAATGCCGGTGGTCTCGCCGATGATGCG
>JAGQGA010001230.1 GCA_020432595.1 Anaerolineales bacterium
CTATATCGCCGTCATCCGCGATTATGAGATCCATCGCACCGTGGTCTATTATCTGGCCGAGATCGGCGCCGGCGAGCTCAGTTTTGGCGACGAAAACCATTGCGAAGCCCGCTGGGAGCCCTATGAGGCGGCCTGGGAACTCCTGACCGAGACCTCGCCCGAGCAACTGCCGGCGTTGGACGCGGCGCAGGGGTTTTTGCGTGAAACGTGATGCGTGAAACGTGATGCGTGAGATTGGGAGATTAAGAGATTAGGAGATTGGTCTTGCATGCCGGCGTCAATCTCCCAATCTCCCAGTCTCTCAATCTCATGTACCCAATCTTCCAAATCTTCATTCCTGAATCTTGCCCTTCTATGCTCGCAAAACGCATCATCCCATGCCTCGATGTGAAAGACGGCCGTGTGGTCAAAGGCGTCAATTTTGTGGACCTGGTGGACGCGGGGGATCCCGTGGAGCAGGCCAAAGTCTACGACCGCGAAGGGGCCGACGAACTGGTTTTTCTTGACATAACGGCGACGCACGAGGCGCGCGACATCGTGGTCGACATGGTGCGCCGGGTGG
>JAGQGA010001231.1 GCA_020432595.1 Anaerolineales bacterium
CGAAGCGGATCGGAAACCACCACAGAACATTGTCGACGAAGGCGAGGCCCGCGAGGCTCGCGACCGCGAGCGCCAGCGCGAGACTCATCAGGCGACGCACGCCGAGCCTGCGCACCAAAGCCGGCATGAAGGGCGAGACGAGAATGGTCGCCAGCCCCGACATGGCCACGCCCCAGCCGTTGGCGCTGGCGCTGTAGCCCGCCGCCTCCATACGCACGGCGATCAGCGGGATCGTCATCGACAGGCCGACGCCGACGATGGAAATGGCTGCGATCGCCGCGATCAGCGGGAGGAGGCGGGGCATAGGGAATTGTCATTCCCGCGAAAGCGGGAATCCAGCAAGTCTCGATTGGCGGGCGGCGCCCACTGGATGCCCCCTTTCGCGGGCATGACAGCGTGGGGCGATCACAGCTCCTCGCGGAACCACACCCGCTGCTTCTCGTAATAGAACGGCGTCGGCGTATCGTGCTTCATGCCGTCGGCGATCCGGCCTTCCAGCTCCTTCAGCACGACGCGGGTGATGTGCGGCAGGTCGAGTTCCTGCGCCTCCTTGAGCGGCAC
>JAGQGA010001232.1 GCA_020432595.1 Anaerolineales bacterium
ATGCGCGGCGATGTCAACAATATCCCGCGCCTCTGGTCGATGTTGCAGGGGGTGGACTGCGTCTATCACCTGGCCGCGCGGGTCTCTGTCGCCCAATCGATCCTTTATCCGGTGGATTACAACACGGCCAATGTCGGTGGCACCGTCAGCCTCATGCAGGCGATTCGGGATGCCGGTGTGCGCCGGATTGTCCTGACCTCGTCGGGGGCGGTCTATGGCCGGCAGGAGCGGCAGCCGGTCCAGGAGAGCGACGTGCCGCACCCGGATTCGCCCTATGCCGTCAGCAAATGGGCGGCTGAGCAATACCTGCACACGATTGGCTCCTTTGCCGGCATCGAGACTGTCGCGCTGCGTATTTTTAACGCCTATGGGCCGATGCAGCAGCTGCCGGTCTCCCATGCGCCCGTCGTGCCCCGCTTTTTGCAGCAGGCGTTGACTGGTGGCTCCCTGGTTATCTTTGGCGATGGCAGCCAGACGCGTGACTTCATTTACGTAGGTGATGTGGTCGAAGCGCTGGTCAAGACGGCGACAGCCCCGGCCGATCAGGTTAACCGGCAAGT
>JAGQGA010001233.1 GCA_020432595.1 Anaerolineales bacterium
CCCGCGCCAGCTACGGCCGCTTTGTCTGGAGTGAGCGGCGCGGCTGGCAGGCAGATATTGTGCGGCTGGACTATGACCGGGCGCAAACCGAGCGCGACTATGTGGAGTCGGGCTTTTTGGCCGAAGCAGGCCCCCTTGCCCAACTGATGCTGATCGAACAGCGGCGGGCGCGAGGGCTAATTTACCGCTGGCTAACGCGCTACCAGGATTTGGTGCTGGCAAAACAGATGAGCATCGCCGAAAGCGTGCGGCGGGTGCTGCGGGATGAGGATTTACGGCCGTTTATCGGCCCCCCCGGCTGGACAATCTAAATAGGACGCGGACAAACGCCGACAAACGCGGATTTCTTGTCCGTGTTCGTCCGTGTTCGTCCGCGTCCCATAAGAATGATGCCCCAACTCTCCATCGCCTTCCAAACCGACAAACCCCTCAACGCCTACGGCCCGCTGGCCGCCCAGGCCGAGGCCTATGGCTTTGACGGCGTGACCGTCTACAACGACATGCTTTACCAACCGGCGTGGCTGCCACTGTTGGAAATGGCTCGGTACACGGAACGCAT
>JAGQGA010001234.1 GCA_020432595.1 Anaerolineales bacterium
GGCGTCGCGGGCATTGACCATCAGGTTGGCCAGGATCTGTTCTGCCTGGGCTCGCTCGATCTTTACCAACAGCGGGTCGTCGTGGACCCGAAAGGTGAGGTGGATGTCCTCACCCAGCACGCGCTCGAACATCTTGCAGACTTCGCCCACCACCTGATTGAGTTCGGTGAGCACGTGGTGCATCCGTTCTTTGCGGCTAAAGCTCAGCAGCCCGGCTACCAGACCTTCGCCTCGCTTGCTGGCCCGCAAGATCTGCTCGAGGTCGTCGCGCAGCTCACCCGGAGGAACGCCGTCGAGAGCGAGCTCGGCCAAACCCATGATGCAGGTGAGCAGGTTATTGAAGTCGTGGGCGATGCCGCCTGCAACCCGACCCACCACTTCCATCTTCTGGGAGTGAAGGAACTGGGCTTCGAGCTCTTTTTCCTGGGTGATGTCTTCGCTCAGGCCCACGATCACCGGGTGACTGGGTCCGGCCGGCTCGACCCGGTAGGCCCGCTCGCGAAGCCAACGGATGCCTCCGTCACGGTGCATGACACGATAGGCGTGTTGATAGCAATCA
>JAGQGA010001235.1 GCA_020432595.1 Anaerolineales bacterium
TCCATTTTGCCCTCCGCACATAGACGCAGAAAGAGCAGGAGGCATACCAGCACGAGCAGATTGGTTCAATCTTCTTGAACCAATCTGCTCACATCATTTCCTAACGGGGCGCGACCAGCCCCATTATCTCCTTCATCCGATTAACCTTCGGCTGCGCAATCGCATAAGCCTGCTCCGCGCCAATCGCCAACAGCCTGTCCAACTCCGCCGGGTCCGTCATCAGCGCCTGATACCGTTCCTGAATCGGGCGCAGCATGTCAATGACAACCGCCGCCACCCCCTTCTTCAAATCGCCATAGCCACGCGCATTGGCAAAATCCGCCAGCACATCCTCCGTGCTCTTTTGCGTTACCGCCTTGTAAATGCCCAGCAAATTGTTAACCCCTGCCTTTTCCGGGTCATTAGAGAAATAAATCTCATTGCCAGAATCCGTGACCGCACGCTTAAACGAACGCTCCACCTCTTTTGGCTCATCCAGCAGGCGAATGGCATGGCCGCGCACATGCGCCAGGCTCTTCGACATCTTATTGGTCGGGTCATCCAGCCCCATCACCCGTG
>JAGQGA010001236.1 GCA_020432595.1 Anaerolineales bacterium
TAAACGGGAAAGATAAAATCCGCTTGGGGCGCAAAAAACTTTCCTCTTTCTGCCTTCGAGAAGTCATATTCACGTTTCATGAATCCATTCCTTCAAAGTATTGTTCAGTCTCGGCTGCCGTTGCCTTTCGCGCCGAGATAATTCGGATTTCGCACAAATCAGGACGCACCTGTGTGTATGTGTGGACGATTACCCGCAGTATACCGCCATTGCCAAGCTGTAGTGTAGGGCATTTTTGCTGGCACAAAATGGCAACACGAATGAGGCAGGTAGAGACGCAAAATTTTGCGTCTCTACACCATTCTAACGTTTAGTCGGAAAGCCAAAAGAAGTCAGTTGGTTCATAAAGCCCGGTGGTGTCAAAAACAGGGTAAACATCGCCGCCTTGCCGATGGATCAGGTAGTAACCGGTGGTCTCATTTTGTTTGGCGGGAAACAGGAGCCACTGCCCATCGGGTGTCCAAATTGGAGAGCCAAGCGGCACGCTGTCGAGGGTTAGTTCGGCTAAACTTTTTTCTGCTGGGTTGGCTAGCAGAATGCCCCCTGCCTCATCTGTCT
>JAGQGA010001237.1 GCA_020432595.1 Anaerolineales bacterium
TAGTGGGAATCACAGCCAATACCAAACGGGCGGTATCGCACAAATTGGGTAATTCGCGATTGGCTTCGAAAGCGAATGAAACCACTATTCATCGTGTGGCGTGTGTACCCCAATATTTGGCATTGCGCCGGACGCGTCAGGAGGTCCTTCTGAGCAATTCCCCCAAATGGGACGCGCCCGGTAGTGTACCTCTCTTTGTGTCTTTTTATTGGGCAAGCCGATAGTGGAATGCAATTTTCACGCCAAGGCGCAAAGCCGCCAAGCATGTTTGCGCTCTTTGTGCCTTTGCACCTTGGCGTGAGTCCACCATGTTGTTGACCACTTCACTCTCTTTTCGTCTTCCAGTAATCTGTGCTAAGCTTCTGATATACAGTTGTCGTGCACACACGGTTGTCACATCGTCCGGTTGACGTCCCACCCAGGCGACAAAGCGTTCGCGATTGATCCAACGGTAACGGAAGGAGCTACCATGCAGACCTACACCTTTCATGTTTCATTACCCGGCTACGGTCGGCTCTGGCGCAAACTGGAGTTACCGGCTGAGGCAACTCTGGAG
>JAGQGA010001238.1 GCA_020432595.1 Anaerolineales bacterium
TAGCTGTGACCAAGATACTGCCCGCTGGTATGGTCAAATCAAAAACGAGTTAAAAGAAAAGGGGAGACCTATCCCAGAGAATGATATTTGGATTGCGGCATTGGCAAGGCAGTATCATCTCATTCTTGTTACCCGTGATAAGCATTTTGATGCCATTGATGATCTACGCCTTGAAGCTTGGTAATCTTCATCGCTCTCTACTCGCCTAACATTTCTCAACCCACTGCTATTCAATCTATCGTCAGTCATCCGTCGTTCATTAAGCGTGGTTGGCGAAAGTGAGATGGTGGGGGGAAACGGCCGTATTTTCAACTACAGATGCACACAGATAAACACAAATAAAAATCTGTGTGCATCCGTGTTTATCTGTGGTTTTGTGAGGTGGGGAGAAACGGCCGTTAATTTGACTTGATGATCGTCTGAAAGAACGGCATCTATTCTGGAAGCCACCGTTCGCCAACTGCTTCCCACAGAGCGCGTTCTAGCATTGTTTGATTCATGCGAAACCCAACTGCTATAAGAGATTGCAGAACAGGAGCCGCTGCAGGGATAATG
>JAGQGA010000123.1:0-1672 GCA_020432595.1 Anaerolineales bacterium
TTGGCCCAGAAGTTACCCAAGCCCTCATCGAACGCAGCCGCCAACCCCAGGCCGCCGACCCCGACCCTGTTCCCCTTTCACCCCGCGAACAAGAGGTGCTGGAATTGATGGCGACCTCCGCCACCTACCGCGAAATCGCCGCCCAACTTACCGTCAGCGAAGAAACCATCCGCACTTACGTCAAGCGCATCCTCACCAAACTCAACCAACCCAACCGCACCCAAGCCGTCATCGTCGCCCTCCGCCTCAAACTCATTTCCCTCGATTAACGCCTTTCCCCAACGATCTCCATCTGACAGTAAAATCCGCTATAATCCGCACGTTCATTTTGTGTAATGTAGAGACGCAAAATTTTGCGTCTCTACCCATTATGATGACAAGGAATATCATGAGAATTGAAACAATAGCGATTCAGGCGGGGCGGGACATTGATAAGCAAACAGGGGCGGTTATGCCAGCCATTCACCTTTCCACGACGTTTGTGCGCGGCAACGAAGGAGAGTTTGTTTACTCCCGTTCCGACAGCCCCAACCGGCGGGCGTTGGAGCAGTGCCTGACCCAGTTGGAGGGCGGCGCGGCGGCAGTGGCCTTTGGGTCGGGCATGGCGGCTATGGCCAGCGTTTTCCAGGCACTGCGCCACGGCGACCACGTCATTTTGCCCGATGACACCTACTTTGGCGTGCGGGAGTTGGTGACAGGGTTGTTGGCTGACTGGGGATTGCAGCATACGATGGTAGACATGACGGATTTAGCCGCTGTGAAAGCCGCCATGCAGCCCAATACCAAGCTGGTGTGGGTGGAAACCCCTTCCAACCCCATGCTGAAGGTGACGGACATTGCGGCCGTCGCGGACATTGCCCACAACGGCGGAGCCAAACTGGGGGTAGATGGGACGTGGGCAACCCCGCTTTTGCAGCACAGCTTGGCATTGGGTGCTGACATTGCGGCGCATTCCACCACCAAATATCTGGGCGGTCACAGTGATTTAACTGGCGGGGTGGTGATTGTCAAAGAGGAGGACGGCTTTTACGAACGGATTCGCAACGTGCAGCAGATTGGCGGGGCGGTGCCAAGCGGTTTTGACTGCTGGCTGCTGCTGCGCGGCATTCGCACGCTGCCCTACCGAATGCGGGGGCATTGCACCAACGCGATGAAGGTGGCGCAATTTTTGGAAGACCATCCGGCGGTGCATACGGTGCATTACCCAGGGCTGGAAAGCCACGCTGGGCATGAGGTGGCGCGGCGGCAGATGGATGATTTTGGCGGGATGCTGTCAGTGCAGGTGGTGGGCGGCAGCGAGAAGGCGGACGCGGTGGCAAGCCGCACCAAAATCTTTGCTCGTGCGACTAGCCTGGGCGGTGTGGAAAGCCTGATTGAACACCGCGCCCCGGTGGAAGGGCCAACGACCCGCACGCCCATAGATTTGCTGCGTGTTTCGGTGGGGTTGGAAC
Source organism: Anaerolineales bacterium (assembly GCA_020432595.1). The sequence continues at coordinate 1,452 of JAGQGA010000123.1, forward strand.
ACCCCGATGATTTGATCGAGGATTTGGCGCAGGCGTTGGCGTAGGAAGAAGCGGAAGTTGGGGATTGGAGATTGGAGATTATTAAGGTTCATAATCTCCAACCTCCAATCTCTATTTACTTTTTTCGCTCCCACCACTTTTCCAACTCAATGACCCAGAAGGCAAGGGTGCCGAGGGCGATGGTGAGGAGAAGCTGAGTGGGGGTGAGGGGAGTGGCGTGG
>JAGQGA010000123.1:1770-10772 GCA_020432595.1 Anaerolineales bacterium
TAACTCAATGACCCAGAAGGCAAGGGTGCCGAGGGCGATGGTGAGGAGAAGCTGAGTGGGGGTGAGGGGAGTGGCGTGGAAGAAGCCGGCGATGGGGGTGAGGTAGATAACGGCCAGTTGTAGTGCCAGCACGACCAGCGTGAGCCAAAACAAGGTAAGGTTTGTGCGCCAGCCGAGGGTAAAGGCGGACTCGCGGGTGGAGCGAGAGGCGATGGCTTGGCCGATTTGCAGGAAGGCCAGAGTGGTGAACAGCATGGTTTGCCAGCTTGTGTCGCTGGGGTTGGCGGGGTCGTAGGCCAGCAGAATGATGGCGAGACCGACAAGACCGATAACCACACCGACGCGCAGCATGTGCCAAACGAGACCGCCGCTAAAAATAGTGGCCTGAGGGTCACGCGGGGGACGCTGCATGATTCCTTTTTCGGCCGGTTCCACACCCAGCCCTAGCCCTAGCAGCCCGTCGGTGAGCAGGTTGAGCCAAAGGAGTTGCAGCGGTTCGAGGGCGGAGCCGATGCCAAAGAGGGGGGCGGCGAGCATGACCAAAATTTTGCCCAAATTGCCCGCAATAGAGAATTTGACGAAGCGGCGGATGTTGTCGTAGATGACGCGCCCTTCTTCAACGGCGGCGACGATGGTGGCAAAGTTGTCGTCGAGGAGAACAGTTTCGGACGCTTCTTTGGAGACATCGGTGCCGGTGATACCCATGGCGATGCCAATGTCGGCGCGGCGCAAGGCGGGGGAGTCATTGACACCATCGCCGGTCATGGCAACGATGTGGCCTTGTTTTTGTAGCGATTCAACGATGCGGAGCTTGTGTTCAGGGGAAACGCGGGCGTAGACGGAGACTTCCTGTACCGCTTCATCCAGCTCTTCTTGGCTCATTTGGTCAATATTTTGCCCGGTTTTGACCCGGCCGTTTTCGGTGATTCCCAAATCGTAGGCAATAAAGCGAGCCGTGAGCGGGTGGTCGCCGGTAATCATCAGGGTGCGAATGCCGGCCGCTTTGCTGGTGGCAACGGCTTCCTTGACTTCGGGGCGGGGTGGATCAATCATGCCGACCATGCCAACGAGGACGAGGTCTTGCTCCAGCGGGGCATCGGCGGTGGGCAGGCGGCGCAGGGCCACACCGAGAACGCGCATCCCCTTTTGCGCCATTTCGTTGTTGGCGATTTCAATGCGGGTGCGCCACTCGTCGTCGAGGGGAACGGGACCGTTTTCACCCCAAACGCGGTCGCAAATGTCGAGCAGGCCGTCGGGTGCGCCTTTGGTGAAGGCGATGTAGGGGGTTTGGGTGCCGATGAGGGCACGAACGGCCGTTGGTAGTTGCTCCGGCTCCACGGCCAATTTGTGAACCGTACTCATCCGCTTGCGATCTGAATCGAACGGCAGCTCGCGCACGCGGGGCAGCACCGTTTCCAGATTGCTTTTGCTGAGTCCGGCCTGCTGCGCCGCCACCAGCAATGCCCCTTCGGTGGGGTCGCCCACAAAGCTGTAGCGGCCGGTTTCTGGGTCGGGCAGCAGGGAGGCATCGTTGCACAACGCTCCGGCGGCGAGGGTGAGGCCGATGGCGGCGGGGCGGGTGCTAAACAAATCTTCGGGGTCACTGGCAAGCTGCAAGACAGAGGCGGGATGTTGGTCGCTGGTTCCGCTGAGTTCAAGGAAGTGGCCGGCAATGTCAATGACGGTGACGGTCATGCGATTGATGGTGAGGGTGCCGGTTTTGTCGGAGCAGATGGTGGTAACGGCACCGAGGGTTTCGACGGCGGGGAGCTTGCGGATGAGGGCGCGGCGGCGCAACATGCGCTGGGCGCCGAGGGCGAGGGTGATGGTGACGACGGCGGGTAGCCCTTCGGGAATGACGGCGACGGCGACGGAAACGGCCGTTAAAAACATGCTTTCCAACGGTTCACCGCGCAGCAGCCCTAGCCCCATGACGATGAGGGCAATGACGACCCCGGCGATGGCAAGCTGCTGCCCCACTTTATCTAGCTGCCGCTGGAGCGGGGTTTGGCTATCTGGCACTTCCTGAATGAGGGTGGCGATTTTGCCGAGTTCGGTTGTCATGCCGGTGGCAGCGACAATGCCGCTGCCGCGCCCATAGGTGACGGTGGTTCCCATGTAGGCCATGTTGCGCCGGTCGCCGAGGGGGAGGTTGGCTTTGGCAAGAACGGCCGTTTCCTTCTCCACCGCCTCTGACTCCCCTGTAAGCATCGCTTCTTGCACGCGCAGGTTGCTGGCCTCAATGAGGCGGAGGTCGGCGGGGACGGTGTTGCCGGCTTCCAGCAGCACGATGTCGCCGGGTACGAGGTCAGTGGCGTTGGTTTCCAATATACGGCCGTTGCGCCGCACCCGTACAATTGGCACTGCCAGCTTTTTCAAAGCCGCCATCGCCTGCTCGGCGCGATATTCCTGCACAAAGCCCAGCAGCACAAACAAAACGACGATGGCTCCAATGGCGGCGGCTTCGGTGGCCTTGCCTAAAACGCCAGAGACAACGGTTGCAGCGATGAGGATCAGCACCATCGTACTGCTGGCTTGCTCCCACAGCAGCCGCAGCGGATGTTTGCCTCCCTTGCTAATTAGCTCATTGCGCCCATATTGCTGCTGCCGCAAGAGGGCTTCGGTGGCATCCAACCCCGTTTCCGGGTGGCTGCTAAGGGTGGATAAGGTGGATTCAATTGATTCGGTGTGCCAAATTTGCATATTAACGTGACCTTAGTGATTGAAGCGTTATTTTTTGAGTCGAATAGATAGGCAAGCGTGGTGGTAATGGCAGGGGGCACCACAGGGGGCTGGCGTAGAGGAACAAAAAGATGCCGCTAACCGCAGTCAGCAGCAAGAGGATGGCGTGTGGGGTGATGTTGACTCTAACAACTCTTTCCATAGCCACTGATGCAGTATAGCAGGGTTTTAGCGGGGTGCTATGGCAGGTTGTTTAGAGGTTGGTTAAAGCAAAAACGCCACGCAGGTTAGCGTGGCGTTAAGAAGAGGAGGAGAAGAAAAGAGGAGAAAAATTGTTTCGCTTACAAGAGGAATGATAGCAGGAAAAACGGCCGTTTGTTGCACACCACCCCACAACCATCCTGTAAAAGGGGTTACGGTTTGACTGTTAATCCTTGACGTTCGGTAGAGTACAGCTAGACTTTCATCTATGCTGCCAATGGTTATAATTCGACATTGTGTTTATCGGCCACAAGTAACAAGTACCAAGTGGCAAGTCTCATTTGCCGACTAGACTTGCTACTTGCCACTTGTTACTTGCAGGGAAGAGAATGCAAGTTTGCGACCTTGGTTGGTATGACACATTGCAAAAGGGTAACGAGTGGTGGTATGGTGCTGTCTGACTTGGTGGAGCCGTCGCTGCGGCGGCGGGCCATTTGGATGCTGATGGTGACGGCGTTTTTGTGGAGCAGCAGCGGGCTGTTTGTCAAGCTGCTCAGTTGGGGGCCACTGGCAATTTGGGGTGTGCGGAGCTTGGTGGCAACGGCCGTTTTTTGGCTCTATTTCCGTCCCCAAAAGCTGCGCTGGACGCGGCTACAGCTGGTGGGGGCGTTGGGCTACATGGGGGCGCAGCTTTTTTTCATCATGGGCAACAAAATTGCCCCCACGGCCAACATCATCTTTCTCTCCTACACGGCTCCCGTCTACATCATTTTGCTCGGTTACTGGGTACTGGGTGAACGGCCGTTGCGCGGCGATTGGCTCACCATGCCCATTATCTTCGCCGGAATGCTGCTCTTTTTTGGCGATGATTTGAGTTTTGGCGCATTTCGCGGTAACGTATTGGGGGTACTAAGCGGCTTGAGCATGGCGGTGATGGTGTTGAGCATGAGGCGGCAAAAGGCTGCAAACCCCGGCCACACCATTTTGCTAGGCAACATTCTGGGGGCGCTCATTGGGTTGCCCTTTGCCTTTGGCGAGCCACTGACGGTGACGAGCGTCGGTATCATCTTGTACCTGGGTGTGTTTCAAATTGGGCTTTCGTTTATCCTCTACTCTTTCGCCATCAAACAGCTTGAAGCCTTGGAATCCACCCTGCTGCTGACGCTGGAGCCGATTCTTAGCCCGCTCTGGGTTTTTCTGGTGCTGGGCGAGGTGCCGGGGCCGCTGGCAACGGCCGGGGCCGCATTGGTGCTGCTGGCGGTGGTATTGCGGGCGGTGTTGAGTGCCAGAACGGCCGTTTCACCTGCTGCACCTGTCGTCAACTCTCAGTAGGTATTTGCTTATAACGAGAGATTAGAGATTGGAGATTCAAAATCTCCAATCCCCAATCTCCAATCTCCCAATTCCAAAATCAAAAGAGGTTCTCCATGTCTACAGAAAATGGTTATAAATATGTCGGAAAACCCCGCCCACTTGTTGAAGGGCTGGAAAAAGTGTCGGGTTACGTGCGCTATACGGCCGATGTCAAGCTGCCGGGAATGCTCTATGCCCACCTGGTGTTAAGCCCCTACGCCCACGCCAATATTCTCTCGGTGGACAAAAGCGAGGCCGAAGCGTTGCCCGGTGTCCACGCGGTGCTGACGGCCGAAGATCTGGTTACGAAGGATCGCGTAATTGCCTCGCGCAACAGCGCCATTTTGGCAAAGGGCAAGGTGCTGTGGCGCGGCCAGCCGGTGGTGGCGGTGCTGGCTGACTCCCCAGCTGTTGCCCAAGATGCAGCAGAGTTGGTCTTTGTGGATTATGAGGCGTTAACGGCCGTTATTGACATGGAAGAAGCGATCAAACCCGAAACCTTCACCATTTGGCCCAACGGCTTGCCCCAAGAAGATTCCGACCTCACCTCCATCCACGGAGCCACCGACAAAGCCGAAGAAGAAAACAGCCGCCCCAACAACGTCCACGCCGAACAACACTTTGGACATGGCGATGTCGAAGCTGGTTTTGCCGAGGCCGACCACATCTTGGAAGACAGTTTCCGCATCGAAATGGTGCATCAAAGCTACCTCGAACCCCACGCCTGCGTTGCCGACCCCGACCCGCTGGGGCGTGGGTTGACCGTCTACACCAGCACCCAAGGGCAATTCATTGCCCGTGACGAAGTAGCCCGCATTTGCAGCCTGCCCAAAAGCCAGGTCAAAGTCATTCCCATGATGTTTGGCGGCGGCTTTGGGGCTAAATACGGCATCCTTGAACCGATCACCAGCGCCCTTGCCCTCACCGTGCGCCGCCCCGTGCGTCTTGTCCTCAGCCGTTCCGAAGATTTTCTGGCAACGACCCCCTCCCCCATGACCATCATTGACCTCAAAACCGGGGTCAAAAATGATGGCACGCTTACTGCCCTCAAAGCGCGAGTACTGCTCGACAACGGTATTTTCTCCTTCAACCTCAGCGGCATCGTCTCCATGCTGCTCGGTGGCTATTACAAATGGCCCAACCTAAAAATTGATTGCTACGAAATCAACACCCACAAACCGCAAATTGGGGCTTACCGCGCCCCCGGTGCGCCGCAGGCCACCTTTGCTGTGGAAAGCCACATTGACGAGATGGCGCGGATGCTGGGACGCGACCCGCTGGAATTCCGGCTGCAAAATGCGGCTGAAGATGGGGATCTGACCGGTGTCGGCCGGCCGTGGCCTGCTATCGGCCTCAAAAAATGTTTGGAAACGATGCAGGCGCACCCCAAATGGCAAAACCGCAGCCAAGAGCCAGGCATTGGCTATGGCCTGGCCGTCGGCGGTTGGCCGTCAGGCATGACCCCCGCCTCCTCCATTTGTCGTGTAGACAGTGATGGCCGCGTCAACATCCACCTCGGCACGGTGGACATTTCCGGCGTGAATAGCTCCTTCGTATTGGTGGCCGCCGAAGTGCTGGGCGTATCGCCCGATGAGGTGACGATTGTTGCCAGCGACACCAGCAACAGCCCCTTTGCCCCCGGCAGCGGCGGCAGCCAAGTTACCTACAGCGTCTCCGGCGCGGTGCGGAACGCCGCCGAAGCCGCCAAAGCCAAGCTGCTGGCCGTGGCCGCCGAAGAGTTTGAAGCGGCCGTGGAAGATTTGGAGATGGTGGACAGCCATGCCCAAGTCAAGGGCGTGCCGGACAAACGGCTGCCGATTGCCCAATTGGTCAATATTGCTCAATCCAAAGCGGGAGGCGGTGGCCCCATTGTGGGCGAAGGCAGTGCCGCTAAAGAGGAAAATGCCCCCGGCTTTGTTGCCCATCTCGTTAAAATCCATGTGGACAGTGAAACGGGGCGCATTACGCCGCTCGATTATCTCGGCGTGCAGGATGTGGGTTTTGCCATTAACCCGATGATGGTGGAAGGGCAAATGCACGGCGGGATGGTGCAGGGGTTGGGCATCGCCATGTATGAGGCGATGGTCTACGACAGTGAAGGGCAGCTTGTGACCGGCAGTTTTATGGACTACGCTGTGCCGCGTGCCGACATGGTGCCCAGCATTGACGTGGTGCTAATCAACAACCCATCCCCTTATGGGCCATTTGGGGCGCGGGGCATTGGCGAACCGCCGATTATTGCCGGGGGCGCGGCCGTAGGCAACGCTATCAAGGATGCAACCGGCGTGCGGCTGACGCGGCTGCCGCTGCAAGGGGAACCGCTGTGGCGGGCGGCTGCGGGTAAACAGTAAACGGTAATCGGTAAACGGTTGTAGGTGGAGACGCAAAATTTTGCGTCTCTACGTTTTTGTATCCATGTTGTATGACAGAATTGTGGTGCTGCTGGCGGAAAGCGGCGTGGCGTTTGAGATTTTGCACCATGAGGTGATTCGCACGGCGGCAGATGCGGAGCGGGCGGTGCCGGGGCTGGTGGATCATCTGGTGAAAACGGTGGCGTTCCAGATCAAGGATGGGGCGTATGTGCTGGCGGGGGTGCCAGCGCGGGCGCGGATTGACTATAAGCAGCTGGCGGATTTGCTGGGGGTGAATCGCCGCCTGCTGCGTAGTTTGTCGCCGGAGCAGGTGGAGGAAGAATTGGGTTTTGAAGTGGGCGGCGTGGGGCCGTTCCCCGTCGTAGATGGAATGCAAATCTATTTTGACAGCACGCTGGCGGGGGCGGGGCGGATTTATTGCGGCAGTGGCCTGAATACCCGCACGGTGGCAATGCAGTTTGCCGATTTGCTGGCGGTGTCGGGTGGGGATTTGGTGGCGATTACGAAGGATTAGACCAAGTTATGAATCACGAACAGTTGCACAAGATGGTTGAGCAGTTGATGGGGGAAACGGCCGTTCCTGGCGCGTGTGTGGGTGTTTTGCAAAACGGGGAAACCCACGTCGCTGGCTTTGGCGTGACCAACGTCAATCACCCGCTCGACGTGACCGCCGACACCCTGTTCCAAATAGGCTCCATTACCAAAACCTACACCGCCACCCTGCTGCTGCGGCTGGTGGAGCTGGGCAAGCTGGATTTGGATGCGCCGCTGCTAACCTATTTGCCCGATTTCCGCGTGGGGGATGAGACGGTGGCGGGGCAGGTGCGGGTGCGGGACTTGCTCACCCATACGGCCGGCTGGGTGGGCGACCATTTTATTGACACCGGCAGCGGCGGCGATGCCAACCGCCACTATGCTGCTTCGATGGCCGGACTACCCCAACTGGCACCGCCCGGCACCCATTTTTCTTACAACAACGCCAGCTTTTCCCTGGCCGGACATCTCATCGAAACCGTCACCGATATGAGCTATGAGGCGGCGATGCAGCAATACATTTTTGACCCACTGGGGCTAAACCACAGCTATTTTTACGCCGGGGACGTGATGACCCACCGCTTTGCCGTTGGGCATCGGGTGACGGAGAACGGAGCCGAGGTGCAAACGCCGTGGCCGCTGCCCCGCGCCGTCCACGCTGCCGGGGCGATTTGCTGCTCGGTAGGCGACCTGCTGCGCTATGCCCAGTTCCATCTGAATAACGGCGCGTTGGCCGCAACGCCGACGGCCGACGGGGTGCAGTTGATTGCTGCCGACACGATCCGGGAAATGCGGACAGCCCAATTTGCCGTGGGGGACATGATGGAGGCGATTGGGCTGGCCTGGTTTTTGGACAGCGTGGACGGGGTGCAGACGGCCAGCCACGGTGGGGCGACGGTGGGGCAGTTGTCGCTGCTGCTGCTGGTGCCGGAGCGCCAATTTGCCCTGGCGATTGTGACGAATGCGGATTATGGGCGGGTGCTGACGAAGGAACTGAGTCGCTGGATGCTGGGGCATTATTTGGGGCTGCACGTGGCGGAGCCAGAACCGATTGAACTGCCGGAGGAGGCGTTAAAACCGTTAGTGGGGGTGTATAAACGGCCGTTTCAAGACGTAACGTTGGGGTGGGAAAACGGCCGTTTATCCCTCGCCGTCACCTTTAAACAACCCTTCCCCACAGCCGATACCCCCTTGCCACCGCCATTACCCCCCGCGCCATTAACCCCCATCGCCCCCGACCGCTTTGTGGTGCTGGAAGGGCCGATGAAACACCAGCTTGCCAGCATCATTCGCCAGTCGGATGGGTCGGTGGGGTGGCTGCGCTATGGGGGGCGGATTCATCAAGTCTGTATTTAGCTGAAGAGCAAGTGGTAGGTGATACGTCTGATCTATGACAATAATTACCTACCGCAGCAAATGTTTTGTTGAATGAGAAGTTTTTGCGTAACCAATTCTTGCCTTTGAGCCAAATGTCCTCAACCGGATTTTGCTCAGGCGCATTGGAAGCAAAGAGGATACAGGTGACGGGCCATTCTTCTTCCGGCAAGCCAGTATTAATCACCATGAGATCGTCCTGCATTTCAGCATAGCTGATGATAGCTTGCCCCATCCTATTGCTGACAAACTGTTCAGACACATTTAATAACCCCGTAATGGTTTGAGGTGTCATACGAGATTGTAACATTTTGACACTCAAGGCTCTTTTGATTTCCCGAGAGTCGGTTGCTATGTTAATCATATCATCTCAAGTGGTCATCTGATTTTCCTGATTGCACAGTATAATCTCGACTTTAGCAGCTTAAAAATTGAATAGAAAAAAGAAAAAAAGAAGGCCAAAGAAGCCTTGGTGATTATCAAGTG
>JAGQGA010001239.1 GCA_020432595.1 Anaerolineales bacterium
CGGCCGAGTTGGTGCGAGGCTATACGGCTTTAACCATTCGCGTTGAGCCAGCTACGATCTATCCTGTTGTTGTAAACGATCCAGACGATGACGTTTTTCTGGCTTGTGCTATAAGTGCAGGTGCCCAAGTTATTATTTCTGGCGATAGTCATTTGCTAGATTTAGAAGCCTATCAGCAGATCTCCATTGTTTCTGCTTCCAACTTTTTGGCACAGTATAGCCAGGGGGAGGGTGATGATTAGCCAGCCAGCTACGCCACTGCCTACGAAAAAATCGAAGAAGCCCTCAACCGCCTGGAACGCTTCATGCGATGGCATGGATGATAGAGTATGTCCAACCGAGAGATTTTGTTTCGGATTATTTATGTGGTAGTTTTTCTAGGAATTTTGGCTCTTTTTGGACCATCCTTGATAATGTCGTTTGGGTTAGCAATGCAGGGGGATTGGTTTCAAGTTTTTAAGCTCGTATTATTCGCAGTCATGCTTGTGGTTTTTGAAACAATAGGTGCATTGATCATATGGTGGATCCGCATCTCAGTATTCAAGGAAAAGGATG
>JAGQGA010001240.1 GCA_020432595.1 Anaerolineales bacterium
TCGGCGCGGGTGAGGGTGTTTAAGGGATGGGTGATCACCTGTCCATCTGATTCCCACACACCCTTCTGGCTGGTTAACAAAATACGGCATCCGCCCACAGCAGGCCGCCATTTGTCCAGCAGTTCAGCTGCTTCGCAGTTATCGAAAATGAGCAGGCGCGGCGTCTTTTGCTGCCAGGCTTGCTGTACGCGGCTGACCTGATCAGCCAATTTCAATTTATCGTTGGCAGTGAACAGTTGCAGACCAAGCTCGCCCCCAGTCGCGGCGATCTCTTCGGCAATACTGTCAGCCCGGGCAAAACTGAGCCAATAGACACCGCCGGGGAAAAAACGGCCGTAGCGATAAGCAAATTCCACTGCCAGCTGCGTCTTTCCCACCCCAGCCACGCCCGTGACCGCCACGACTGGCACCTCATTTTCGGTGGCTAATAAAACCTGCCCTAAATGGCGTAAATCAGCTTCTCTTCCTGTAAAATCGGTATGTCGCTGATAAGGTAGCACGGAGCCAGATGGCGGTAAGCCTGGTTCCGGCAATTTCTCGGTGGTTAGCTGTA
>JAGQGA010001241.1 GCA_020432595.1 Anaerolineales bacterium
ACGCCGCCGACCATGTAGAGGGGTTTGCGGCCGGGTTTCCACAGGGGGAGGCTATCGTAGAGGTCAATGGAGGCGGTGGCGAACTGAGCCATGGCGGTGCTGTTGCTGAGGGGGTTGACCCCGCCGGGGGCGTGGGCGGTGGAGCCGTCGTTTTGGAAGAGTTCGCCTTTGTCAATGACGAGAACGTCTTTAACGCCGTATTGGGCGAGGTAGTAGGCGGTGGAGCAGCCAACGATGCCAGCGCCGATGATGACGGTTTGGGCGTAGGTTTTCATGGGTGGTTTTGACAGGATTTACAGGATTTGCTGCGGGAAAAATGGGACGCGGACGAACACGGACGAACGCGGATTGGTTGATTTTGTTCCTCAGGCATTTGTAAACTCTGCGGTAAGCGTTTGTTTGGGCCGTGTTGGTGGGGTGGGGGAGGGAAAACGGCCGTTATTTTATCGCCGCAAAGTATACTGTCTGTTACACGGGGTAGCAGTGGATGGGGCGCACACCGCATTGGGCAAATGAATGGGCGTATGACACGAAATGCAGGGAAAAGCAAA
>JAGQGA010001242.1 GCA_020432595.1 Anaerolineales bacterium
ACAAACGATAAAGAGCCGCTATAATAGCGAACTTGTCGGAAGGATGTAGCCACGTAAGTGTGGAACATCACTAAAACAGAAAGAGGTAGAGAAATAAAAACTCACTAAATTGCCTCTTGACAAACGATAAAGAGCCGCTATAATAGCGAACTTGTCGGAAGGATGTAGCCACGTAAGTGTGGAACATCACTAAAACAGAAAGAGGTAGAGAAATAAAAACTCACAAAATTGCCTCTTGACAAACGATAAAGAGCCGCTATAATAGCGAACTTGTCGGAAGGATGTAGCCACGTAAGTGTGGAACATCACTAAAACGGAAAGAGTACATACTAGTAAGCCAGCGACTCTCACGCTGAGAGTCGTTTTTTTACGCCTAAAATACTCTTGACGGAGCGGGGTTAACTCTGTTACAATGGAGTACTCGCAGGTCTTTAACAACTAAAGAGTGACAGAAACATCCAAATGCAAAATGGACTAAGTTAATTCTTCTGTAAGAAACTGTCCCTGATAAAATCAGGGTTAATCTTTTACGGAGAGTTTGATCCTGGCTC
>JAGQGA010001243.1 GCA_020432595.1 Anaerolineales bacterium
CGTGGGCTCCCATGAGGGATTTGGACTTGGCGTGCGTCCAATTTGTGATCCGGAACCGCGCGTCAGAACGGCCGTTGGCTCCCATGAGGGATTTGGACGTAATGCGCCCGATGCGCTCTTGCCTGAACCCGTTGGTCAGAACGGCCGTTGGCTCCCATGAGGGATTTGGACACAGAGTCCCGCGCCGGTGGCGGCTAGGATCTGCAAGTCAGAACGGCCGTTGGCTCCCATGAGGGATTTGGACTGAGAATACGGTCCCCGATCATTAATGCAGAGCCGGGGGTCAGAACGGCCGTTGGCTCCCATGAGGGATTTGGACACCATTCGAGACAATGAAACGATAGTGGTCGTCTAGTCAGAACGGCCGTTGGCTCCCATGAGGGATTTGGACTCTCATGTCCGGGCCTCCTTTTTGTTTACCAGTAAAGGTCAGAACGGCCGTTGGCTCCCATGAGGAGGGGTGGACACATGAAACATGAACCGGTGATACGTCCCGTTTGGTTCAGCTCCTGAGGAAAATGGCTCCCACCCCATTGAAAGCGACCCGCTGG
>JAGQGA010001244.1 GCA_020432595.1 Anaerolineales bacterium
AGGTTTATTGGTAAAGGTCAAATGCTCGTCGGTGGGTTAATGATATTTTTTGTTTTTTTGGCACTGCTTTCGATTCTATTTAAATAGAGAACAGCGAGGCATTCTTTCTGAATCTATTAGCGAAGCCAAAATAGGCTATGGACGAATACAGAAGGACATGGAGAGAAATATCCGTGTTCGTCCATGTTTGTCCGCTTCCCATAAGAGAGTTGAAAAAAAACGGCCGTTTTGGGGTGTTGACCGTTGAGAAGTTGGGGGAAAACGGCCGTTTTTGGGCGTTGCACGTTGAGAAGTTGAGGGGAGAAACGGCCGTTTGTCCGCGTTCGTCCGTGTTTGTCCGCGTCCGATAAGAAAGTTGGGAGAAAACGGCCGTTTTTGGGTGTTGCACGTTGAGAGGTTGAGGGGAGAAACGGCCGTTCAGATGGCTTACGAGGATGCGGCCACCTTTGTTAAAAATTATTCAAGCGGTAGCGGCTTGGCCGCCGGGGCGCAAGTAATGGCTGGCAATATCATTGGCTCTGGTGGTAGTAGACCTTCTGACTTTTTGC
>JAGQGA010001245.1 GCA_020432595.1 Anaerolineales bacterium
AAATGTGCCAAAGATGGCCACAAAGGCGTTGTTTTGGTAGTCGGCAGGAAACTGGCTGCCGCTGTAGAAGTCTAGGCCATTGGCGGAGGAGTGGGGTTCAAAAAAGGCAACGGCCGTTTGCGTACCGGTACAATCGCTGCCTTCCCGTTCGTTCCAGCAGCCAGGCCAGCCGTAGTCGCCACCGACGATGATGTGGTTAAGCTCTTCAAACGGGCTGTCTAAGCCTAAATCGTCACGGCCGTTGTCGGTGGCAAACAGGTCGCCGGTGGCGGGATGAAAGGCGAGGTCGTACGGGTTGCGCAGTCCGGTGGCGATGATTTCGCTCTCGCCTGTATCCACGTTGAAGCGCATCAGGCTGGCGCTGCGGCTGTCTGCCTCCACGCAGGCGTCGCAGGTGGAGCCAAGGCCCATGTAAAGCCAGCCATCGGCCCCAAATTTTAGATTGTCGTTTTGGTGCAGGCCGGTGGGCAGGCCGCTGACGACCAGTTCGCGAACATCGGCCCGGTCGTCGCCGTTCTCATCGCGCAGCAGGGTGATTTGCCCATTGCTG
>JAGQGA010001246.1 GCA_020432595.1 Anaerolineales bacterium
GCCACCTAATTTCTATTACCCTGGAAGGCGCAGCCGCTTCGCCGCCCGAGCATAACCTGCGAAGTTGCAGCCCCGGCGATTTCTGCGATGCCACCCATTACCCGGTAAGCCTGTTCAACCTGGTGCTGAATCTGTACGCCATTCCCTTTGGACACGCTGGCTTTGCCCCGTTGCGCGAGTCGTTACACCAACGGTGGGAGCAAACATTAGCTAGAACAAATGAATTTGATGATTTTGATGAGGCACGAGCAACGCAGAACCGAGCCGAGTTCCTTAAATTACTCGATTTGCATTTTAATGAAAGCGAGATCGATCGCCTTTGCTTTGATCTGGGCATTGATTTTGAAAATCTGCCGGACAAAACAAAAGTAGAAAAGGCGCGGGAGCTAATACTGTATTGTAAGCGGAACGGCCGTCTAAACGATTTACAAACAGAAGTACGCGAAAAACGATCCCACGTCGAGTGGCCGAAAATATAAGTTCTCTTAGGGCAAACTTTTTTGCTGCACAAAAGGGGGTTTCTGATTATGAACGACAGTTATCAAATCG
>JAGQGA010001247.1 GCA_020432595.1 Anaerolineales bacterium
TGGCTGGGGTCTTCGCTGAGCAAGGTTTCGGCCTGCTGGTGCAGCGCCAGCGGGTTTTCCTGGCTGTTTTGGCGCAGGTAGTCACCCGAACCAGGGGTTCCGGTGAGGCGTTCTATGGCCAAGGCCAGCTGTTCAAGAGGATTGCCTTTGGGCTGCATCGAAGCCAGCCGCCAGCGGTCGCTGTTTTCAATCTTGGTTCCCTGGCGCAGCACATGAAACAATCCCGCCCGCGCCACCGACGATTTGCCGCTGCCGGACGGCCCGGCGATGGTGATAAAGTTGGCTTCCTGTACGCGCTGGAGCAGTTCCTCTACCAAACTTTCCCGGCCAAAAAAGAATCGTGCGTCGGCTTCTTGGTAGGCGTTGAGGCCGAGGTAGGGGATACGGCCGTTCCATACCGTTGGTTGGTCCTGATTTTTGAGTTCAGCGAGTAGGGCAACGACTTCATCATACGTCAGTCCCTGGTAAACGGCCGTTGCGCCCCGGCCAATGGCGATCGCTTTGCCATTTTTGATTTCACCAACTTCGATGTGGTCGCCACTGGTTTGT
>JAGQGA010001248.1 GCA_020432595.1 Anaerolineales bacterium
CCCGGAAAAGCCCGACCTTGCCGATCTCCTTGCGGCCGTCGATGCGATTCCGGGTGTCGATCGTCTCCGCTTCCTGACATCGCATCCGAAGTACATGTCGAACAAAATCATCGATGCGATGGCCGACCTGCCTTCCCTCTGTGAGCACCTCAATCTCCCCGTCCAGGCGGGCGACAACGAGGTTCTCCGCCGGATGCGGCGCACCTACACCACCGATCTTTGGCTCGATCGGCTCGCCTATGCGCGCGAGCGCATGCCGAACGTGACCATCGCGACCGATATCATCGTCGGCTTCCCCGGCGAAACCGAGGAGCAGTTCGAGCACACGCTCGAGGTGCTGCGCGAAGCGCAGTGCGACAAGGTGCACGTGGCGATGTACTCGCCGCGGCCGGGCACGCTCTCCGCGCGCTGGGAAGATGACATCCCGCACGAAGAGAAGCTTCGTCGCCACCAGGCGCTCGAAAAGCAGCAGGAAGCCATCTGCACAGAGCGGAACGCGCGCCGGCTCGGCGAAACCGTCGAAGTGCTCGTCGATCAGAAAGCGAAAGG
>JAGQGA010000124.1 GCA_020432595.1 Anaerolineales bacterium
GAGACCTCGCTAAAGTATTGGCTCATCGCAGCGGAGTCTAACGCAGCCAGTTCTTGTTCGGGAGAGGTGGTGGCACGGGCGTTGCCATAATCGGCAAAGAGAACGGTTATTTCTACAGTGCCAGTGGAGGGGGTAAACCCTGGGTGGCGGGGAATGCCCAGCCGCTCATAAATAAATGGAGCATCCACGAGGCGCACAGGCAGTTGGCAAGGTTGGACGTTGGTGATGGTGGCGACTTGAGTGACGGGTGATTGGGGGATGGCAACGGCCGTTTGTTGGGTAATCGGCGGCGGCACGCGGGCAGGTTGGTCTGCTGGAGCTGGTGCTTCGGTTGGAGCCTCAGCCGCCGGGGCTTCGGCCGGGGTTTCGGCGGCGGTATCGGCCGGTTGTTCGGCTGCAGCGGGAGGTACACGGTCTACTTGTTCACCGCTCTGCGGCTGTGCTTGGCCGCCAGCCCCCCCGATTAGCCCACACCCCGTGCCGATGAGCGCCAGCAGCGCGACAATGATCATAGTAAACAACAATTTGCTTTTCATAAAAGCTCTCCTTGGTTGCTAGGTGCTCAACGACAAGAGCCACAACGCACACAGGCAGTGATGGTCTCTTAACGTGAACGAAATAATGACAAGTTTATCACGCTACATTATCCACGCCATGCGCTTCCAAAACGCTTCCACACGGCTTCCTGCCGGATTGTGGGGTGTTGGGTGGGAAGCGTTTGGGGGAGGGGGGACGAGGAGAGGGGGGAAAACGGCCGTTTTGCCCCCAATGCTGAATGGTTGAGAAGAATGACAAACGGCCGTTTTGCCCACACAGTCGCAGAAAAACGGCCGTTTTGCTCAACTAGTTCATCAAAGAGAGATCTGATGTCAGGCAAAATGGTTTATTGCGGGTCATAAGGCCCGTCTACCCAATCAGGCAAGGTATTTTTGTACTTCTCCAATTCATCCCACTTGCCAGCAGCAGCAAGCTTGGCTTGTTTCGGCCATGAATCAATCAGATCGCCATTGGCTATAACGGTTTCTTCATTTAATACCTCTGCAATATCTCCCGGGTATATTTTTGCGAGAACCTTGAAGGTAGGAACCCCCGCAAGCCGCTCATATGGGTTTTGCCTCAAATACCGCTCCATGCTGCGGTCAATGCCTTTAATAATGGTGAGATCATCATATTCATCCGTTTCTTCCTCCCCCTCTGTATCGGCCGTTCCAGCCCTTCGCCCTCCCTTCAACTCGTCTTGCAACGTTTCCAGCTCTGCCCATTTACCGTCGCGGGCTAAGGCAGCTTGTTCAGCCCAAGTCGTCGGATTCGCTCGATTGTAGCGAGAACCACCACCCTGCAAGACCTCACGCAATTTTTCCGAATCGGTTTCGGCTAAATGGGAAAATGTAAAAATACCCGCCTCCATTAACAACTCAGCTATCTTTGGCCCAATCCCTTCTATGCGTCTGAGATCATCAATGGCGATGTGCATATCCTCTTGCATAATCCGTTCCCTGGCGATGCCTTCCACAATGTGCATAAACTCACGTGCTGAATAAGAAACACCTGCTTCAAGATCTGGTTGGATCGTTACCAGCGGAATCATCATCTCGTGATGATGGTCATCGCCACGCAGCCAAATCGCCATCACCCCGCACGACGGCACACGTAGATAGGTAATCTCATAATGATATGCCTGCACCAGATCATGTACATGTACGCTGTCATAAACGGAGGCAAAGGCATTGGTATCACCTCCTGCCTCTATTCTTCTGAATGCATAGCCGCCATCTTTGGTGACAGCCACTTCGGCCACATGAAATTGTCCAGCTTCATCCTGTAAAAGAAAGCGCCAACCTGAAAAGGTAACACCATCTAATGCCTCGCTGCGGGTGATACGGTCAAGCGATAAATCGTAAACTTTGTGTGGCACCTTGCCAATGAGTTGTTCCACACTTTCTGCTGGTACCTGTTTTATGCTAATTGACATAATTTTTTAATTCCTTGTGCGATTCTAAGGCCATAAATTAGTAATCAAAGACTTTGTACAGCGTTGTTTGGTTGGCATCAACAACAACGAGCGAGCCATTGTTGGCTTGTGGGTCGGATACAGCGAGAGTGAAAGGACTAACGCCTGTTGTACCGGAAAAAGTTTTAAGCACCTTACCCCATCCATCTAGCCACGTCATTTGGCCGTTGGCATCAAAGATAATACCGGCCGGTTGGCCCTTGCCATATCCAAACTTTTGAATGCTGCCTGTACGAAAACCCCCATCCACAAGAATGAGCAAGTTGCCGTCTCCTTGCAGCCGAATTGTGCATCTGCCGCTGCTCGACTCCCAACCCCGTATAATTTGTGGCTTGCGGAAAAGCGTGTATTGCCGTCCCGCTACGCCTTCCTTGTAAACACCGACGGAGGTTCCATCCGTGGTCTTTTCGAGCTTGAAATAATAGTTACCTTGGGATAGGGCTGTGTTTGGGGGTAGCGCAAACGTTTTCAGAATCGCATCTGGCGTGGGTTTGTCATCAAGTGCTGCTGCAACATGAAAAACTCCCATCTTGTCAACATAGGCTACGTAACCGTACTCTTTATGCCACAAGTTGGGCGCACCTACCGGATCGCCCTTAGCATCAAGGCAGGGAGAATTGTTGCCAAATGACAAGAGGCCGGTTGTGGTCATCATGAAGACCTGATCATCCAGAGCTATCCTATCGTTTTCGCGCAGCAGTTTGGCCTGGCTGGGTGGTGTGTAGGTGCCATTCACGCCGATGATACGCCCCATACCTCCACCACTTGCAGGACTTGTATAGTAGGCTGGGTAGCTGAAGATGCCATTGGTGCTGAAATTGCCTGTCTTTTTGAAGGGGGCTTTGCTTGCTCCTCCATATAACGGTTCTGAGGTCGGGGCATCGGCCGGCCGTTCACTTACAAAGGGAATGACCCGACCGTCAGCTTTATCCTTCCGCAAGATCATGACGAGCAACCCATAACCATCTTTGTTAGCTGCCTCAAAATTGGCTCGGTTGGTTACTCCGACACCAATTTGCTGGGCTTGTTCAATATAGTAAATATCTTCTCGCTTGGCGTTGTCATCCGGCAGAATGATAATCCCTTTCTTGCCTGGCATACTTTGGGCAACGAGGCTCTCAGCAGGGAGCATACCCCGCTTTAGAAAATAGTAATCATCCATGTCGTTCCAGCCCAGAACCAGCTTTTCGAAGCCGGTAATGTGCGTACCAGCTCCCATGGCGCTCATAATAGACCACCCATACGACCTATTTGTGTCGCCGAAATAGAGGTCTGGCAAACCCAGCGCGTGCATCAACTCATGAATGGTGACTGCATGTGGTTCGGCCTCGGTGTAGCTTTTTGGTGCAAGAAGGATTCTGGATATATTTTGACCTTTTCCACTACTATCCACGTCAACCGTTTGTCCGTTGGCGCAATGGCTGCGCGAGCTCCACAGGGTACTCTGTTTATAGGCCTCGCTTCCTGTATCGGGAAAGGCAAACATGACAACATCCCAATTGTCTGGAAACTCGATTTGCTGATCGACCTCCGCAAAAAATGCGTCGGTCACATATCTATCCGTGGCTGTAGCCTCGGCATAAACCGTATGATTGTCTTTGAGCGTTACCCATTTCGGTGTTGCCCCACCATAAGTTTCTATGTTCAGCTTCACCCGCCGATTGGACTCACGGCTGATGAATTCTTCAAGTCTGGTTTCTCCAGAAGCGTTTTGTGGTCCCATCAATTTGCTTTTTAAGCTATTGATATCTCCTGAAGGGACATCCTGAAAGTTACAGAACACGAACCCTATTGTCACCGTCTTTGGTGCGCTGGCTGTGCCGGTTGACGTGTCTACAAACTTGCTGCCCAAGAGCATTCCATCGCGTAACTGCTTCAGGATGCTGTTTGCGGTGCTTACATCAGATGTATCATATAGTTCGGCGACTAAGTAGGTATCTGACATTCCTGGTGCTGAACCAAGCCACAGATGTTCGCCTGAGAAGAAGACGGCATCGCCTGAATAAAAATATTTGCTGGGTCGCCCTTCAAGCTGTTCGAGAACCATGCCGCTTTTCATGTGGAAGAAATAGGAAACAGATGAATCGCTCTCGGCATGTGCCTTGGCCGCTTCTAACGTCGAGCTTGGGTTGGTGGCTTGGCGACCTTCCCAGTTCGACCATTTATACTGAGCCGTGCTAGGGATAGATGTGTAGTGAAATTTAGTTTTTGATAATGGTTCTGTTGACATAAATATCTCCTGTTGTGTTTGTGCCTGCACGCTGCATTTCGGCAATTGTGGCAGGTTGTCGGCAATTGCTGATAGGATTACACTAGGCTGCTAGTGTGACTTCTTGAGGAAAAACGGCCGTTTTTCCCACCAACCCCCATCCCCCAATTCGTCAATCCGCTCTTCCATTTTCCTCTGTTACGCACATCACCTCCTTGTTTGCTTGAAAACCACTGTATCCTGAATGCAAGTTTGAATCATAAGCACAGTATACAAATCAAACGCTTCCAAAACGCTTCCACACCGCTTCCACGGGTGCGGGGGCTGGGAACACGGGCTATAATGTGGAAGCGGTGGGCGGAGGCAATAGGCTTACACGACACGCTGGATGGTGAGCAAGCAGCAGCACAAATGGCTGTTCCAATAGCCTCATCAAATAGGCAGTGGATGCAATGGAGGTAAAACATGAACAGTCATCATGAGGAAATTTACAAATTTCATCGGAAAGAATTGTGGACAGGTCGGTTTCCAAATATCCTCAGCTCTACGGATGCCAATCTCAAATTACTACGAGTGATATTGTTGACCAAAGGCTCCTCCATGACGCAGTTTGCAACCTTTGTCGGGAGTAAATTGGGCAAAACGCTGCTTGGCAAAGAGGGAGAGAAAAAATTTACGGAACTTCTGGCGGCATTCCAGGATGAAGAAAAAGGGAAAGCGTGGTTAGCAAACGAGTTAACAGATTTTCTGGGCTTGCCAGAATTCCCTGGGTCGCCTCAGATTCTAGCTTTTATAAACAACAAGCCACTGTCTAGCGTTACTCAATCATTCGGAGGGAAAGGCAGCAACAAAACCAGCCCTCTCGACAATGCAAAAACGGCGTTTCTGGAGAAGCAAACGTCGCTCTTAAAATTGATCGGGCAAAGCGATCCCGATTTTGAGGTGCAGCAATTAAGAAACTTGCGGACGCTTTGCCACAGCTTAAAGAATTTTGTTGAGGGCAGCTTAAAGGGGAGCGTGGACAACTTTTTTGCGAACAACAAAGGAAATGATCGTGACCTGCACGTAATTCGTGAATGTTTCCAGCATGTTGCTAACGATGCCGAAATTATCCAGCGGGCGATTGTGCAGCGGGTACATGAAATTGATGACAATTTAAACTATGTCATGAGTACGCAGGCCAGAGCGTTGGAGATAATGGATAAGCTGGCGTTAAAAGCGCTGGCTCCTTTTGAACATCTGTTGCCCAACCAAGCTGAAATTGTCCCGATTACTTATTTTAGTGAACATACCCATGTGCATCGGGTGCCATATTGTGACAATGTTTTACTCATTGGCGTGCGCTATGATCAGGTTTTGCAAGAGATAGAAGGGGATGGGGGGCAAGATGAGCCACCACCACCCTTTGAACTTCTTGCCATTCCGCATGAGGTCGGTCATTATGTCTACCCGAATGCTCGTATTTCATATAAACGGTGCCAAGCAACATTTAATTCGTTGAATGCCGGTGATTTTGGGGAAGATAACGGCCAATGGGCCAACCACCCCTTTTTAACCAACCGGAGCAACTGGGAATTTGATCCGAGCGCCAAAGAAATTCCGCCCGATGCGGAAACAACGTTTATGGATTTGGTCGAGATGCTGCCGGTAGACCGGCGATATAAAGAATGGTGTGAGGAGATTTTTGCTGATACATGTGGCTGTATTGTGGCCGGACCGCTCACCGCCCTGAGTATGCAATCTTTGCTGGCGTCTAGTGCCGATAAGGCAAACCAGGACCATGACGGGGAACACCCACCGGGGATTTTACGGCCGTTTATCCTCTCCGAAATCCTAGATGTTTTGCAAACCATTGACCAAAATCACTTTAACTTTGGCGAAGCGGGCAGCGAACTGCGGGGCAATTGGCGCAGCATTCTCAGAGACAGCTTTGGGCATTCCGTTGAAAACGATGAAAGCAAGGGCATGACAGTCACAGTCAAAAATGCTCCGGCTGACCCAAACGTGGCAAATATCTCTGAAGCTCTAAAAGCCATCCGGCCAATCATTCATCTATTTGCCCAATTCTTACTTTCGCAGGAACCACATACGGCATGGAACCAACAGAAGGGGGCTGGCGATCAGCGGATGTTAGAAAAGTATTACGATGATGCCATGGTGAGCATTGGAACCCAGCAATTCATCAAAGATATTGTTAGCGGAAGAGAATTGACGGGCAATGCCACAGGAGATAAGACCCCTATCCCAAACCCCATCCCCATTGCAGAATTAGCCCAAAAGTGGGATGACAAAGGGCCGGTTAATTCAAGCGTTGGTACCTAACGTTTTTCATCCATCACAGATTGCAATTGCGCTTGTAGCCATGGGTTCTGCAACACGTCATTGATTTGTTGGGCACGTTGCTTTGCTTGGTGACTGGCAGCTGCGTCCCCCATTGCCGCATAGAGCCTGTATAAACAGCTGTAAACATGCGCTTGCTCAAATAAATCCTCTAACTCAACAAAGATTTCTAAGGCTTCGGCAAACAACAGCAACGCTTGCTGAGAGTTTTGCATTGCTTGATGCAGAATTCCCAGTTGGGTTTTAATTTGGCCTTCCCAACGCAAACTTCCCAGATCTTGGAAGTGGCGTAAGCATTCATGCCCAAACTGGATGGCGGCTTGCCATTGGTTGCGTCGCTTGCACAAAATCATCCGTTCAAATAGCACAGCCGCATATTCGCCCATATCGTCTCGCTCTTGGCAGATATGGGTCGCCTCAATGAGATGCAGTTCCGAGGCCTCATACTCACCATGACTACTTTTGATGCGAGCCAGCAAGCGCAGGGCTTCTACATAGGTTGAGGACAGGGGGAGATGTCTTTGCAATCGCAGCGACTCCTCAAAATAGCTCCGTGCGTCTTGGAAATCTGGCTGTTGGTTCATGGTGCAAAAGGCAATGAGGTTTAGACAGCGGGCAACGCCTAACCCATCACGCTCAGACTCAAAAATGTGCTTGGCAGCAAACAAGAGCTTTAATGCTTGGTCGCTGTCGGCCTGCTCAAACTGCAAACGGCCGTTTAAATAATACCCCTGAGCAATCCCCAAACTATCTTCAAGCCCCAGCAACTGTGCCATCGCCGCTGCCAAATGCGTTTCAGCAGCGGCATAATCATTCAGTTCCACCTCAATCTCACCCAGCCGGAGCAGCAGTTTGGCAAGGGCGGGCTGGTCATCCAACGCCGTTGCCGCTTCAATCGCTAGGTTTAGTCCCGTCCGCATCTCCTGAAAGCGAATTTGCCGAAACCACGGCTCATCCAAAATCCGCACCAGCCCCAGCACCTGCGGCCATGCCTTTAGCGCGTGGGCTTGGGAAACGGCCGTTAATAAATTCCCCCACTCCGGTCGCAGTGCCGCATAATCCACTTGGTGGACGGCCGCATATTCACCAAAATAATTGACATAAGCAAGTTCTGTGTCATGTTTCTCCTCCCCCAACTTCTCCGCTGCAAACTGCCGCACCAGACTGTGCATGGCATACCGCTCATGCTCATGCTGTTGCTGCAACAGCGACTTCTCACACAGCAAGTCCAGATCAAACAGCATCGCCCCCGCAATGTGGGCGGCCGCAACGGCCGTAAATGACCCCGGAAACACCGACAATGCCGCCAAAACTCCCTGCTCCTCCGGCTCCAACAGTTGCCACGACGTTTCAAACACCGCCCGCATACTGCGATGGCGCGGATCTACGTCGCGCAGCCGCGTGCTGAGGAAATCGAGCGAACGGCCGATTTCCGCCACAATTTGTCCCAACGACCGCCGCCGCACCCACGCCGCCGCCAGCCCAATCCCCAGCGGTGAGCCGTCTACCAGTTGGCAAATTTGCTGGACTTGGGGAAAGTTGTCGTTTGAAATCGCAAAATCATCCCGCGCCATCTTCCCCCGCTCCGCAAACAGTGCCTCCGCCGTGCCGCTGGGCAGCCCATTGAGCAGCACCGCCGACTCCGCCTGAAAGTTCAGCGGCTCCCGCGACGTTGCCAAAATCGCCACCTGCGGGGCGCGGCGCAACCATTCTGGGATAAACCCAAGCTGTGGCAGCACCGTTTCGCAGTTGTCCAAAATCAGCAACAGTTGCTTGTCACGCAAAATCGCCAGCACCTGCTCGCCCGTTAGCTGCTTTTCCCCCTGTGCCAACCCCATCGCTTCGCCCACCGCCATTTTAATTTGCTCGGCTTCCCCTGCCAATGGCACAAACCAAACCCCGTCGGGAAAGCTGGCTTGCACCTGCCGCCCCACCTCCACCGCCAGCCGCGTTTTGCCCATGCCCCCTGTGCCCACAAGCGTGATCAGCCGATAAGTCGGGTCAACCAGCCGCCGGAGAAGCTGCGCCTGTTCTGTTTCGCGCCCCACAAACAGACCGGTTGGCAGCGGCAGGTTGTTGGGAAAGGCTGAATTAGGAATTAGGAAGGATAAATTGGCCTTGATGGTTTGAAGGAGGGCAATCGTTTCGGCCTCTGGCTCCACCCCCAGTTCATCCCACAGCACCGTTTGGCACTGCTCAAACTGCGCCAGGGCCGCGTTGCGGTCGCCCAGAGCGTAGTGGCTTTGCATGATGGCGCGGTGGGCGGCTTCGAGCCACGGTTCTAACTGGAGCTGACGTTGGGCGATGTGGAGAACGGCCGTTAATTCCCCCCGCTCCCACCACACCTCCCGCAGCCACGTCATCGCCGCCAACGCCCGCTGCCCCACATGCTCCCGCTGCGCCAGCAGCCACGTCTCCCATGTCTCGCTGGGGAAATTTAGCCCCGCCAAAAACTCCCCCCGCACCAGCCCCACCGCTTCTTCCAACTGCGCCAAACAGGTGGGGCAGCCCGCCAACTGCCGGTGGGCATGGCTTTCCACCGCCGCCAGCAGCCGCTCAAACCGGGTCACGTCCACTTCAATGTCATCGCCGGTGCGGAGGGTGATTTGTTTGCGGTCAATACCCAGCCACGGCGGACTGGCCTCCTCGTCCCGCACCACGCCGCGCAAACGGGTCAGCCGGTTACGCAGATAGGTCAGGGCTTCAACGTCGGGGCGGTCGGGGGCCAGCAGCCCGGCCAGCGTGTCCCGCCGCTGGGCGCGGCCTTGATGGGCGGCCAGATAGGCCAGTAAGACTCGTTCGGCATCGGTGCGAAAAACGGCCGTTTCTCCCCCCACCTTCACCTGCAGCGACCCCAACATCTCAATTTTCAGGGACAACACAACCTCCCAATCTCCTCCCACAAACGCACCCAAAACCCCCTCCGCTTGGGTGCGCTGTGGGTGCGAACCCTCCCTAAAGTGTGGTCATCAGCACGGCTCACACAGAGCCACCAAAACAAATCACCATTTTTTAAGGAGACATCTCATGAAACAGTTCAAATCTTGGAAAACCGCTACCCTTGCCGCCCTCTTGCCCCTGCTCATCGCCTTGCAACCTGCCATCACCTATGCCTGTAGTGGTGCCCACTCAGGTTGCTAAACAATCTAGCTTGTAGTTTCAAGGCATGTGCCTTGAAACTACATACCTTCACTATACAAGCCTACTGGTTTTAAGATTGGGCTGAATAGTAGGTTCGTTTACGGCTCCATAGGGCATCTTCAAATAGATACAGTCGCTTTCGCACGTTCAAGCAACTGTTGATTCTGTAGCACTTTTGCTAAAGCAACCGCTTCCGTACTGGATTGCCTTGCCCGATCTTTGTCAATCCCGCGCCAAAATGCCGCCATCCCAATCAATATCTCACACTCAGCACCCTGTAGATTACTTTGTCGTGCCGTTTCCAGTGCTTGCATATACAAAGCTTCAGCTCGCTCAAGGTTTCCCCTGGCGCTTTCGGTCTCAGCCAAATCAAGCATGGCAGTCGCTGTCAAAGATGGATTCCCGATAGCCTCCGAAATTTTCAGCCCCTGCATCAGATTTTCAGTCGCCAAGGCAGTTTCACCCAAAAGACGATAATTCTTGCCGAGGTTTGTGTAAAGATGCCCTTGTGCAACCAGATCTCCCCTTGCTTTGGCAAACTCAAGCCCAAGCTGCAAATAATATTGCGCCCCATTATAGTCACCTTGTGTTGTGGCAATCATGCTAAGATTATTAAGCAACAACGATTGTAAGGCATGATTATCTATTTGGTTACAGAGAGCCAAGGCTTGTTCCATTGCCTGTTGAGCAGCGGGCAACTCCCCCTGATGATAACAAACAAGACCAATGCTGTTCAAGCTGCCGCAAAGAGCCTGGGCATTGTCTAGCGTTTGCCAAGCCGCGCAAGCCTGTTGCAAATGGTCATGGGCAGCAGCATAGCGGCTTTGAATGTCGTTGATGATGCCCAAATGATGGTGGCACCAGCCGATAATCAGCGTGGCGTCCAGAGCATGAGCCAAATCGAGAGCGTGGGAAAGCCTGTTTTCCGATGCTTCATACTCCCCCAGCCGCCACAGTGCCTCGCCCCACAGCACCAGCCCCATCCCTTCTGCCCAGCGGTCTGAGCCACCTGCCGCCAACTGCAAC
>JAGQGA010001249.1 GCA_020432595.1 Anaerolineales bacterium
GGGGCTTGCAGCTCATCAATCCGCACCTCGGTGCCGGGGTTGGCACGCAGGTAAAGCAGCAGCGGGGCGGCAATGAGCAGCCCCACCAGCAGCGTCACCCCCACGCCACGCCAAACGGCTCCCAGCGTTTGCCGCCGCGCCACCATCAGATAAACGGCCGTTGCTGGCACCACCCCCCACAGCACCCGCGCCGGGATGTAGGTATAAAAACTGAGGCCGAGGAAGAAACCGGCAACAGCGAAAGAGAAGATTGGAGATTGGAGATTGGCGATTGGAGATCGGTCATCAATCTCCAATCTCCAATCCCTAATCTCTAATTTCCGCAACCCTCGCCAGAAAAAGAAAACCGCCAGCACAAACAGCGGCGGCAGCGTGGCGGAGCGGAGCGCTTGGCGGGCAGTCATGAGGGGCCAGAAGCTGGTGGCAAGGCTGGCAATGGTGAGCAGGGCAACGGGGCGACCCAGGGCGCGGCGCACCCAGGCGTACATGGCGGCAATGAGGAGGAGGCTGAAGAAAACGGCCGTTAATCGCCCTGCCAAATAGGTTGGA
>JAGQGA010001250.1 GCA_020432595.1 Anaerolineales bacterium
CGATCTCGAGGCTCGCTGTCAGCACGCCGGTCCCGTTGACCGAGCGCACGCCCGCGAACGCTGGGAGCTCCGGCGGCTCCACAACCGTCACCCCGGTCGCCTCGCCGGAGGCCGCCTGCGAGTGGCCGACCCGCACCCCGGGGACGTCGGTGATCGCGTTGCGCGGCCCCGGCTCCAGGAAGCCGATCCGACCCGCCGCCCCGGCGATGTCGCGCCACCGTTCGGGCACGTCAGCCACGCTGATGCAGCAGGCAGGCGGCCAGCTGGCCGGGCGCGCCGGCCGGCACGAGCTCGGGGTCCACGCTGTCGCACGGCTCGAACCGCTTCGGGCAGCGCGGGTGGAAGCGGCAGCCGCTCGGCACCGCGGTCGGGTCCGGGAGCTCTCCGCCGAGCAGGTCGCGGCCTCCGCCGCCGCCGGGAACCGGCACCGGCACGGCCGTCACGAGCGCCTGCGTGTAGGGGTGCTGCGGCCGCTCGATCACGTCGGCGGCCTCGCCGCTCTCGACGATCCGGCCCATGTACATGACCGCGATCCTGTCGCAGAGGGA
>JAGQGA010001251.1 GCA_020432595.1 Anaerolineales bacterium
CATGTTTGTCAATCCCTTTGATGTTGGGAATACGGCCGATATCAATCAGCGTGCCCGGATCAGCCAGGCGCAGGTTCATGACAGGAATTAGACTGTGCCCGCCCGCTAAAAACTTGCCATCGTGTTCTTTTATAAGGGCCAACGCACTTTGTACGGAATCGGCCCGGTAATAATCAAATTTTGGCGGATACATTAGTCACCTGCCCCTGCGGCTGCCGCAGCCACCACAGAACGCACAATGTTCTCATAGCCAGTACAGCGACAAATATTCCCTTCAAGTCCGTGGCGGACTTCTTCGGCGGTAATGTGGGGATTGTTCTCAACGAGTTTGGTGGCAGCCATGATCATGCCGGGGGTGCAGTAACCGCACTGGAGACCATGATTGTCCCAAAACGCCTGTTGCATAGGGTGCAGCTGGCCATTTTGGGCCAATCCTTCAATGGTGGTAATCTCAGCGCCGTCGGCCTGGACGGCCAGGGTGGCGCAAGATTTGATGGCCATGCCGTCCATGTGAACGGTGCAGGCCCCGCATTGGCTGGTGTCACAAC
>JAGQGA010001252.1 GCA_020432595.1 Anaerolineales bacterium
TAGACGTGGGGATGATTTGGGTCAATTCGCAGAATGTGCGCCATTTGCCCACGCCGTTTGGCGGGATGAAGGCCAGCGGCATTGGCCGCGACGGCGGCGACTACAGCTTTGATTTTTACATGGAAACGAAGAATATTGCGATTGCGCTGGGGAATCATCGCATTGCGAAACTAGGGGTTGGTTAGAGATTAGAGATTGGAGATTGGAGATTGTGTGAATCTCCAATCTCCAATCTCCAATCTACACGCAGGAGGTTTTATGCCAATTCGACACCCGGCGGGGAATCCGCCGTTTAATATTATTCGCTTGAGCCACATTGAGCTAGGGGTGACTGATTTGGAACGGTCGCGCCATTTTTATGTGGAGACGCTGGGGCTGATTGAGACGGAGCGGGTGGGCAACAGCTTGTACTTGCGTGGGGTGGAGGAGCGCAACCACCATTCGTTTGTGCTGACGGAGATGGAGGAAACGGCCCTTATTCGCATTGGTTACAAAATGGCAAGCGAAGCCGATTTGGACAGCCTGAAAGCACATTTAGACGGTCTGG
>JAGQGA010001253.1 GCA_020432595.1 Anaerolineales bacterium
GGTTGCGCCGCAGTTCCTGCCGCGCCAGCAGTGCCGCCACCTCCCCCCGCCGATACCGTCGCGCCCGGCTTTTTCCCTCCGTCGCCTCAGACTGCAGCATCCCCCGGCTCACATACGCATACAGCGTCGCCACGCTAATCCCCAGCATCTCCGCCGCCTCTCTGGCCGTCAAATAATCGTTCATCCGGTTTTGCCTTCCACAAAAATAGGACGCAGATTTTCCTGATTCACCTGATCAGGGAAATCAGGAAAATCTGCGTCCTATTTCTGACAAGATTTATGATCAATATATTGATTATTTAATCAAGATTGACAATGTTGCCAACTTAATTATAAGATCAACCGTGAACATTTATCAACTACATCTGGGATCAAGGTGTCTGCGTCCCATACGAGGAAATTATGCAGGAAAATGGATATAAACCGGGGTTAGAGGGGGTGGTCGCAGCAGAAACGCGGCTAAGCCATGTGGATGGACAGCGTGGAGAGCTGATTATTGCGGGGCAGCGAGTGAAAGCATTAGCACCGCAGGCATCGTTTGAGGCGGTGGTCTTTT
>JAGQGA010001254.1 GCA_020432595.1 Anaerolineales bacterium
TTGCTCTGCAAGGGACAATTTCAATCCAGGGGCATACGGATACCAACAGCTTCATCAAGTCTTTTTCCGGCAGACATCATTTCGTGCTGGACTATCTAGTTGAAGAAGTCCTGCAGCAGCAGCCCGCAAGCGTTCAGACATTTTTGCTACAGACCTCTATCCTCGACCGTCTGTGTGGCCCCCTTTGTGATGCCGTTCTTCTCGACACTTCTACTTCTGGGCAGGAAACACTGGAGTACATCGAACAAAATAACCTGTTCCTCGTCCCTCTGGATAACGAGCGGCGTTGGTATCGCTATCATCATCTCTTTGCTGATTTGCTGCGTCAGCGCCTGTATCAGAATACGGACTCATCTCAAGGGGATGAAAAGGGCACGGGTGTCGCCCAGTTACACATCCGCGCCAGCGCATGGTACGAAAACAATGGTCTGGAGATTGAAGCCTTTACACATGCGGCAGCGGCCAATGATATTGCGCGCGCCGAGCGCCTTGTTGAAGGCGATGGGATGCCGCTGCACTTCCGTGGGGCAGGTACGTATGTGCTGAA
>JAGQGA010001255.1 GCA_020432595.1 Anaerolineales bacterium
TGCTGCCGTTTTGCGCGTTGCTGGCGGGGACTGTGGGTGTCTGGGTGCTTTATGCTGGCTTTTTGCTTTCGGGTTTGGCAGCGGGCAGCAATTTGTTTTTGAGTTTTTTGAATTGGCTGGTGGGGTATGCGAACGCGGATCAACGGCCGATTTATGTGGGGTTGTCGAATACGATAACGGCCGTTATTTCCTTCATCACCCCCTTTATCGCGGGTACCATTGCCCAACAGCTTGGCTACCGCCCCCTGTTTGCCGTCTCGCTGGTAATGGCCTTTTGCGCCTTGTTTGTGACCATACGCTTTTTTCCCAAAATGGAGATTGGGGATTAGAGATTGGAGATTGAAGACGCTCACTTATTCTCCAATCTCCAATTTCCATCCTGCCATGTCTTTACCTGAACTCATCGTTTTTTTTCTCGTTGTTTTCCTGCTCTTCCGACCCATGCAGGCGGCGTGGCTTTTTGTGCGCCCGCCCCGGTTGCGTGTGGCTTATCGTTCGCCAGAAGAGTGGGGCGCAGCGTATGAGACGGTGCAATTGACGACAGCA
>JAGQGA010001256.1 GCA_020432595.1 Anaerolineales bacterium
CTTTTCTTGCTCAGCGTCCTGGTCAAGCTTCAAATGGCACTGCTTATATTTTTTGCCACTACCGCAGTAGCACAAATCATTTCTTCCCGGTTTCTTCATCGCTTCTCTTCGGTTGGTAACGAAGATTGCTGAATATCAACAATTAAAAACCATGTCATTTCGACGAGTCTTCGAGGAGAAATCCCGTTCATTTGGCTATCGTCAACGGGATTTCTCGGAAGACCTCGAAATGACAGATTTATCTATTTACTTGTTAACTTCAAAAATCTTCAACTACCTGTCAAATGCCTGCCAAAATAGGCAACAACTGCCCCAGCCTTGTAATCGTATAATTCGGCTCCACGCCGTTTAGCGGTATGTCCAGATGGTCAGGCGACATCAGCACGCTCACCATGCCCACCTCATTGGCTCCGGCAATGTCGTTTTCCGGCCGATCCCCCACAAACACCGCCCGGTCTGGGGTTGTATCCAGCAGCCCCATCGCCCGCCAATAAATGGCTGGGTGCGGCTTCATGTAGCCGGTGTCGCCAGAGGTAATGCGGGCA
>JAGQGA010001257.1 GCA_020432595.1 Anaerolineales bacterium
TTTACAGGAGCATTTGGACTGGCAAACGGCCGTTTGGCCGCGTGACCCTGCACTGTATCCACCCTGCTCCTAGCCGCAGAATTGGCGTTTTGTTAACTTGAGCAACGGCCGTTTTCTGCTATACTTCCCGCCAACTAAACACCCAAAAACGATAGTCGGGAGTAGTAGGCGGGTCGTGGCGGAAAGAGAATAACGGCCGTTTTTCAACGTGGTGCAAGCCGTTAGCCGCAAAACCCCACCGAAGTCGCCCGGCTGGTTCACTGAAGAAGTTAGTAAACAGTAATCAGTGAACAGTGATCAGTTTACGCTGAACAACCAGCACTAACTGATTACTGATTACCGATTACTGATTACCGATCTAGAACAGTGCGGAACAGCCCGTTATCGCTGAAACGAGCGTCGGTGGCATAAACCAAGCCACCGAAAGCAAGGTGGTACCGCGTGAGAATTCAACCCCTCTCGTCCTTGTGGAAGGATGAGAGGGGTTTTTGTTGTGGAGATTGGTTAATTGGAGATTGGAGATTAGAGATTGCTAGCACGCCCA
>JAGQGA010001258.1 GCA_020432595.1 Anaerolineales bacterium
CCTCTATACCATTTTGCTCACCGCCCTCAACCAGGACGGCACCTTTGCCGAGCTAACGCGCCACGTCACGGTAGCCAACCCATAACCAAGGATTCATCCGCGTTCGTCCGCGTTTGTCCGCGTCCCATTTTAAGGAGCAATTGCTCATCAGGAAGAATTAAAATAGGACGCAGATTTACCTGATGAGCCTGATTTCTCGTTCTTTATCAGGAAAATGTTGTTTCACAACCGCTTCGCGTACAGGAAAATCAGCGTCCCATTTTTTTAAGGAGATGAACATGACACAACCATCCGCACGCAGCGGCCATTTTTTTGGCGAACGGCAGGAAATTGAGCTGCGCTATGCTTATCGGCCGGAATATGTGCCGCTGCTGCTCGGCTATTTGGGAGCCAAACCCAACGCCGCCATTCTGGAAGCGGGGTGCGGCAGCGGCTTTTTGAGCCGCTTACTGGCACGGGAACTGCCCAACGTCAGCGTCATCGGGCTGGACAGCGATGAACGGTCACTAACCATTGCGCGGGAACTGCAAGAAGCGGAGCAGAT
>JAGQGA010000125.1:0-7004 GCA_020432595.1 Anaerolineales bacterium
CCGAAGCCGAGTTTACGCTTGACCTGACCCGCATGTTGAGTGACGCTGACTTTCAGCGCGTGCAGCAAGATTTTTGGGCCGGCTTTTGGGGCTATTTGTGGGGCACGCCCGTTGAGGTCACGCCCGTTCCCCTCAGTGCCACCCATAACCGGGAAGCATTGGGCGATGTGCTAACCCGCATTGCCAACCTGACCGATGAACCAGCCCAGCCACCTCAGCCTGTGCCCGGTTCGCTCAGCTTCCAATACGGGGTGGCCGGAACCATCACCGATATTGAGGCCAGCTTTGCGGACGTAGAAGCGGCGTTGTACCGTCCCATCAACCGCGAGGCGCGGCTGGTGGTGGAACCACGCGACCCCATTCGTCCCGACCACAATTTGTTGACGCGGCTGCTGGTCAACCGGGTGCAGGTTTTCGAGCAAGAGTCTGGTGGTGTTGCCAGCGTTTTCATTATGGATTTGCAAACGGGTGAAGAGATTGATTTGCGTTCGGATGTGGTCATGTCGGGCATGGATTTGCTCAAAATCCCTATCGCCGTCGAAGCATACCGCGTGCTGCGCGATGTGCCGACCCTAACTCAGCGCCAGCTTATCTCTGATACCCTGATTGTTGGCCCTAATAACCCCAGCACCAACGCCTTACTCAGCGTTATTGCTGGTGCTGACGAGCCATACACCGGGGCGCGGCTGGTGACAAACTCGATGCAGCGGCTGGGACTGAAAAACACCTTTATGTTGACTCCCTATGATGAACCAATGCTGCCAGGGTTGGTCAAACCCAAAACCCCAGCTAATTCTGCCGAAAGCTTGCTCACACGCCCCAATGACCAGATGCAAACGACAGCCGAGGACATTGGCACGCTGCTTTCGATGGTCTATTACTGCGCCCAAGGGCAGGGCGGGGCACTGATGGCCGTGTTTGACAATGAGATTACCCAGGAAGAGTGTCGCCAGCTTTTGCAATATATGCGGCTGAATGAGATTGGCAGCTTGCTGGAAGATGGGGTGCCTGCAGGGGTGGCGTTGGCGCACCGCCACGGCTGGATTAGCGATACGCTGGGGGATGCGGGTGTGATGTTTACACCGGGTGGGGATTATGTGGTCGTTGCCTTTTTGTATAAGCCAGATTGGCTGGAGTGGGAGCTTAGCTCGCCGCTGGTGGCCGATGTGGCGCGGGCTACCTACAACTACTTCAACTTTGACCAGCCCTTTTTAGGGGGCTAACTGCTTATGTTAAAAGCAATTCGCCGATTTTTGCTGACGTTGCTGCTGGTTGCGGCGGCGTTGTTTTTGCTGTTTCAAGCGTTTTTGTATTATCGCTCGCTGGATAAATATCCCACGGGAACGGCCGTTGCTGGAATTCCCGTCGCAGGGTTGGTGCGAAACGAAGCGGCCGAACGATTAATTGAGCAATACATGGCTCCTGTCTACATTTTTCACCAGGATGAGCGGGTGCAGGTTGACCCCCGTGAGCTGGGGTTTATGCTGGATGTGGACGCGATGTTGGCCGAAGCGGACAGCCACAAGGAGCCGGGGTCGCTGTTTGAGGGGTATGCGGAGTTTGTAATCGGCCGTTCGCTTGACCCTGTTGACATTCCGCTGCAAGCAACGGTGGATGAGGATGCCCTGCGGCAGCGGGTGCAAACCATTGCCGACTTTTTAGACCAGCCGGCCGTAGGGCCACAGCTTTTGGTGGAAGGGGGAGCCGGGCAAGAGGGTCGCCCCGGTTTTGTGACGAATGTGGACGCTAGTTTGCCGCTGGTAGAGGCGGTGCTGTATGAAACAGAGCAGCGTGAGGTGCATTTGGTGATTGAGGAGCAGCCTGCGCCAGAGCGCAATCTGGAAATGCTGCGCGGGGTGATCCAAAATTTGCTGGATTCATTTGATGGTTTTTCCAGCGTCTTTATCATGGATTTGGAGACGGGGGAGGAGTTGAGCTTTAATGCCGATGTGGCACTATCGGGGCTGAGCGTGCTGAAAATCCCGATTTTTGTGGAGGCGTATGCAGCGATGGATCAACCGCCGGATGCGTTTGTGGAGTCGCTGTTTTATGAAACGGCCGTTAAATCCTCCAACTACACCGCCAACCAACTCCTCCACATCATCGCCGGGCAGGACAACACCTACCTGGGAGCTGATGTCTTTACCCAGAAAATGCACGATCTAGGGCTGGTCAACACCTTCATGGCCGTTCCCTACGATGCCCCCGACGTTGCCACCCGCCCCAACACCTACGTCACCCCTGCCAATTCTCGCACCGACATCAACGTGCTGCCCGACATCTCTCGTCAAACTACAGCCGAAGATATAGGTACGCTGCTTTCCTGGATTTATTATTGTGCCAAGGGCACGGGTGGGGCGCTAATGGCCGCCCTACCCGGCAAAATCACCCCGCAAGAATGCCAGGCTATCATTGACGTGCTGGAGCTAAACGTAGAAGGCAATCTTATTCGCTATGGCGTGCCAGAAGATGTGCTGGTTTCGCATAAGCATGGGTGGAACTTCACTGACCATAGCGATGCCGGGATCGTCTTTTCGCCTAATCGGGATTATGTGCTGTATATCTACATGTCCAAACCGGGCAGCGATTGGCTCTCCTCGGAAATTAGCTTCCCCATTATTCGGGAAGTGTCGCGGGCGGTGTATAACTATTTTAACTACGATGATCCTTATACCAAGGAAGCGCTTGAGGCGCGGATTGCGGCGGCTCAGGCAGCGGCCGAAGCGGAAGCAGCGGCGGCGGCGGCCGAAGAAGGCGAACAGCCGGCTGAAGAGGCTGAACCCCCGGCGCAGCCATAATCTAGGATGGTACCTGACCGGTGCTTGCAAAGTGCCGGTCAGGCAAAACATGGGAGAGAAAGATGGAGTATCGCAAACTGGGTCGAACTGGCCTAAAAGTATCCACCATTTGCTTGGGGACGATGCAGTTTGGCTGGACGGCTGTTTCTGCCACCGCCCACCAAATCATGAGCCACGCTGTGGAGCTGGGCTGCAACTTTTTTGACACCGCCGACGTGTATTCCCGCTGGGCAGAGGGCAACGACGGCGGCGTGAGTGAGCAAATCATTGGTGACTGGTTGCAAACCGGTCACGTGTCGCGCCACCAACTGGTGCTGGCAACCAAAGTACGCGGTCAGATGGGCGATGGCCCAAATGACCAGGGGCTGTCGCGTCTCCACATCATGGAGGCTGTGGATGCCAGCCTACGCCGCCTGCAAACCGATTACATTGACCTGTACCAGGTGCATTTTCCTGACGAAGAGACTCCGCTGGAAGAAACGCTGTCGACACTGACCGACCTGGTGCGGCTGGGCAAGGTGCGCTACATTGGCTGCTCTAATTATCCGGCGTGGCTGCTGGCAAAATCGCTGTGGGTGAGCGATGTCAACAAACTGTGTCGCTATGACAGCGTGCAGCCGCACTACAATTTGGTACATCGGGCAGAGTTTGAACGGGAACTCATGCCGCTGTGTTTGGACCAGGGGGTGGGGGTGATTCCCTACAGCCCGCTGGCGGCGGGATTTTTGACGGGCAAATATGGCCGCGATACAACGCTGCCCAATTCGGCGCGGGCGCGGCGGATTATGGAGCGGTATATGAATGAGCGCGGCTTCCAGGTGGTGGACAAGTTAACAGAGGTGGCGGCGAATCATGGGGCGACGGTGGCACAAACGGCCGTTTCCTGGCTCCTCGCCAACCCTGCCGTGACCTCGGCCATCATCGGCGCAAACACGGTAACGCAGCTTGCCGACACGATGCTGGCGGCAGAAATAAAGCTATCGGCAGAGGAAAAAGCGGCGTTGGATACGGTCTCGGCGTGGGAGTAGGGGATTAACGGCCGTTTCTTCCCCACATTTTCTCACATACAAACCATTCCGTGTCCTTCCGTGTGCTTCCGTGTCCCAAAACGGCTCACCCCAAATAACCCACAATCGCCCCCGCTACGTCTACCCCCGTCGTAGCCTCAATTTCCTCCAGCCCTGGCGTTGAATTGACCTCAATTACCAGCGGCCCCGCTGCCGTTTCCAACAGATCAACCCCGGCCACTTCCAGCCCCACGGCCTGCGCGGCGGCGATGGCGATGGCTTGGGTGGCAGGGGGGAGGGTAACAACAACGGCCGTTCCGCCCAAATGAATATTGGCGCGAAAATCCCCGGCTGGGGCGGTGCGGCGCATGGCCGCCACCACGTTGCCGCCCACTACAAAGGCGCGAATATCCTGGTTGTTGGCGGCTACAAAGGCCTGCACAGTGGCAATTTTGGACAGGCTGCTCAGGAGATGATGGGTGGAGAGGGCAGCCTCGGCGGTGTCGGCCTTGATTACCCCCGCCCCCCAACTGCCACGCGGTAGCTTGATAACAGCGGGCAGGGGGAGGTCATTAACGGCCGTTTCTCGCATTTGCTCCAATCCCCCCACCAGCCACGAATCGGGAATGGGCAGGCCGGCATGGTTCAAAAGCTGGAGCGTGTGGAATTTGTCGCTGGCAATCTGTTTGGCGGTGGGGGTGTTGAGGCAGCGTACCCCCGCCAGCGCAAGCTGGGTGGCAAGATAGTTTTCCAGCGGGACGCTAATCTCATGCCCCATGTAGCTTTGGCCGACGGTGCGGAGCAGGGCCACGTCAAACTGGGTGAGGTCGTGGTGGGCGTGGGTGATGGTGGTGAAACGGCCGTTTAGCCGCACCACGCAATCCAACGGTCGCGCTACCTCTATTTCATGACCACGCTGCTTCGCCGCTTCAGCCAGCCGCCGCGTAGCGTAGCCAGTAGGGTTGTGGGCAAAGACAAGAATTTTCAAATGGTTTTTGGAGAATAGGACGCAGATTTACCTGATCCTCCTGATTATCAGGTTCATCAGGTAAATCTGCGTCCCATTGCTCTTTATAAAGCAAAAGCAATACGAATATCGGCTAAAAGCTGGGTGGCGCGGCGGATGAGGGCTTGGTTGGCTGGTTTGTTGGGCCACAGGCTGGCCCCGGAGGGATGGGGCAGGGGGACGACCCAACGGCCGTTTTTTTCCTTCCTCTCGTCAAACTCAGCCATCACTTCCCCCTGGTTGATGTCAAACTGCACGGGGTTGGTGAGGGCGGCGGGGGGGAAATAAACGGCCGTTCCAATAATCTCATGCAGCTTGGCACTGTTGGGATACAGCAGCTTGATCGCCAGCCCGCCCACCAAAATCATCAGCGTTGGTCGCACCAGAGCAATTTCGCGCTGCAAAAAGGGACGGCACAATGCTTGCTCGGCGCGGCTCGGCACCCGGTCGCCCTTGCCCGATGGGTGTTTGCCAGGGTAGCATTTGGTGACGGCGGTCATGTAGTGGGTGTCGCGGAACGTGTCTTCGTCCCAGCCCGCCTCGC
This sequence comes from Anaerolineales bacterium, assembly GCA_020432595.1. Next base: position 5,356 of record JAGQGA010000125.1, read on the forward strand.
TCAGCCATTGAAAGAGCCGCCGCCCGCTGCTGGCATTAAACGGCCGTTTCGCCTCCACCTCCGTCACCCCCGGTGCCTGCCCAATCAGCAGCACCCGCGCCCCCGCCGACCCGCGAAAAATCGCTCCCGGCACAATATCATGTCCCGCCGACAAACAGCGCTGGCAAGCTCGCATTTCCTGGTGAAGCTGGATGAGTGAATCAGGCACAGTAAATGGTGCGTGGTGCGTGGTGCGTAAAACTACGCACCACGCACTACGTTCTATGGGACTAACTTATCAAACCGGTCAATATCCGCCCGCAGCACATCGAGGCTGCCCTCCCAAAAGGCGGTGTCGCGGATGTTGATGCCAAAGCGGGCGGCGAGGTCGGCGGCTTCGCCCATGCCGGTGGCCGAGAGCAGGTCATCATACCCCTGGCGGAATTCATCGGCGTTTTCCTGATAGCGGGCGTACAGCCCCAGCCCAAAGAGCAGGCCAAAGGTGTAGGGGAAGTTGTAGTAGCTGCTGCCATAGTAATGTGGCACGTAAACCCAGCGGTAGCGGGTATGGGTTTCGGGGTCAATGGTGTCGCCCACGGGAGCCATGCGCGTTTTGAAGGATAAATCGCATAGTTCTTCAACGGACAAATCGCGCTGTGCCCGCAGTTTAAAAACCTCGGTCTCAAAATCAAAGTCGCTGGTGGCACCCAACACTACGCGGGTGGCGTATTCGAGCAGAGTGTCGAGGATGATGATTTGGTCGCTTTTAACGGCCGTTTTCAACGCCGCATTTTCCACCACCTTCTGGCAAAACGTGCTGGCCGTTTCTGCCAGCGTCATTGGCAGTGACCGTTGCAAAATGGTGCGGTCACGCAAATTGAGGTTGTGGTAAGCGTGGCCCAGTTCATGCGCCAACGTTCCCAGGGAGTTAAAGCTCGGTTCAAAGTTGCTGAGAATGCGTGAGTCGCCATTACGAAGCCACATACAGAATGCCCCACCCCGCTTGCCATCGCGTGGTTCGGCATCAATCCAGCCGTTGGCAAACGCCCGCTGCGCCAAATCGGCCATGCGTGGCGAATAGGTGCGAAATTGCTCAATGATGAATTGTTGCACCTCGCCATATGACCATTGCTGGCTGCCTTGCCCCAGCGGCACCAGGCGGTCGTAATGCGCCAAAATGGGCAGCTCTAAGAAGCGGGCGCGGGCGCGGAGATAGCGCTGGAAGTCAGGGAAGGCGCGGCGGGCGGCATCGTTCATTGCCTCCAGCGTTTCCCGGTCAATGGCGTTGTCAAATAGCACCATGTCCAGCGGCGAATCCCAGCCTCGCCGCCGCGAGAGAGCCAAGGTTTCGCCTTTGATGGCGTTGAGGGCGGCGGCATTGGGAACGGCCGCTTTTGCCAACGCCGCCTCAATTTGGTCATTTGCCTGCTTCCGCAGCTCCCGGTCGGGGCTAAACATCAAGTTTTGCGCCGCCGTCAGCGGCATTTCCTTGCTTTCGCCCTCCATTTCCACGGTTACAGTAAGCTGCGAGGTGTAGGTGTTGAACAGCCTGTTCCAGCTTTGGCTGCCAGTCAAGTTTAGCTCGGCGGCAAGGGCTTCCTCAATTGGCGACATCAGATGCTCGGCTTCCTGCTGGGCGCGGCGCAGCACAAAGGCGTGGTCGGCGGCAA
>JAGQGA010000125.1:7102-10711 GCA_020432595.1 Anaerolineales bacterium
TGGAATGGGGTAGACTGGGGGATATGAGTGGGTTTATGCGTTTAACGGCCGTTCTTCTCCTCCTCACAATCCTGCTGCTGGTGGGGTTTACTGCCTCTGGCTGGGGTGACCCACATCCGTTAGGGGAGCTGGTGCAAACGGTGCAGCCGGGGGTGATGGTGATTCCGGCAACGGGCGAACAACTGACCTGGCTGGAGACGGAGTTGTTGAGGAAGCGGTTTTCGGTGCGATTAACGGCCGTTTACCAATCTGGCGAACGCGACATCGGTTACGGCCTGCTGCTCGGCACCCTCCACACCACCACCGCCATCAAACTTTCCCCCCTCGGCTACCTCACCATCGCCCAATCTCCAATCTCCAATCTCCAATCTCCAATCTCCCTCCTCCCCTGGCAAACCTGGCCCCACGTCCGCCCTAACCAAAACGAAATTTGGCTAGATGTGGACGGCAGCCAATGGACGGTGCGGGTAAACCGGGAGCTGCTGTGGGCGGGGAATGTAGCGGGGCAGGTGGAGCGGGTTGGTGTGGTGGGGGAAGGGTTTGGGGAAGAAACGGCCGTTATTGCCTTTCCTACCCTTGAGCTGTTTGTAGAAAACTGAGGGCTTTATGGACGAGTGGGTCAACAACAACTGCCCTGCAACGCAAAACGCAATGGGTTCTACGGTGCAGGGCAGTTGTCTGACTGGATATTTTCTCCCCAAACAATGAAAACTAGCTATCATGAGGATACAACACGCGGGGTTAGCAGGGAATAGACATTTGTACTGAGATAAACGGCCGTTAATCCCTAGCTGACAAAACACAGGCTAATCTGCTATACTGAACGCGACTATAAATTGACGCCCTGCGAATCTCTAAGAAAATGTCAGTTTAGGTACTGAAAAAGTATACAATCGTGAAGAGGGAGGTTAACTTGTAAAATGGAAAGAACAATCCGCGTGGCTATTTTGGAAGACCATCAAGGAGTTATTGATGGTTATCGCTACCGTTTGTTGCAAGATCAAGGGTTTGCAATTGTTGCCGTGGCAACCTATGGCAACCAGCTCATTCCCATGCTACAGCAGCACCCGGCCGATGTCTTATTGTTGGATATAGGTGTACCCATTTCCGAAGATAACATCACCCCTTTTCCCGCCCTGAGCCTAATCGTCGAACTTCGTGAACGATACCCCGGCCTCAAAATTATTGTCATTTCCATGTATGATGAACGAACATTAATCGAGTCAACCTTGAAGGCGGGTGTAAGTGGCTATATTCTCAAAGGAGACCATGCCGCTATCCGGGATTTGGGCAAGACCATACGCTCCATCATGAGCGGTGGGCGCTACCTGAGCGGGCAGGCAGCGGATAAACTTTTGCGTAAAACAGAGCCTTCCGTCTCTCTTTCGCCGCGCCAACTGCAAATCTTGTCCCTGTGTGCTGCCGATCCTAACCTGACGAAGGCTGAAATTGCCAACCGCTTGCATATAGCTGACTCAACCGTGCGAAACTTGTTGACCAGTGCCTACCAACGTTTGGGTGTCCGTAACCTAACGGCTGCCATTGCTGCCGCCCGTTCCCAAGGTATTCTTACGCCACAGTTTCCGCCATCACCGCTTCCTGTTGAGTTTGATTTGGCAGATTCGCTTTAATGATCAGCGGTGTGCCGCCGGCCGCTTGCAGCAACTTTTGAACCGGTTCCATTAGTCGAAGCAACAACTCCCCCAACTTTTCCGGGCCTGGTGCAGGTAGTGTCACAATCAGACGCTGCGCTTTCCGATAACGCCGCCAAATTTGGTCAACCGCATAGCTAACCGCACCGCAGCGCAGCAGGATTTCTTGCGCCGCTTGTAGGGCTTCTGGGTTGGCAGCCTGTCGGCGCAACATCATAAAGGCTTCTCGCTCAGGATGGGGCACCGTTTGGGCGAATAAAATGGGCAGCGGTGAACGATCTTGCAGCCAATCGGGGCCGGCCGGAACTGCCATTGTATCGTGTAAATCATCATGTATCTGAATCATCGCCCCATACAAACGCCCCACCTCGGCAATAGCCGCCGCTTTGTTTGGTTCGGCGCCGCCGCACAATGCGCCAATATAGAGGGCTGTACTAAAAAAGGGCGTGCTTTTGGTGGCAACCACCCGCCAATAGCCCGCTTCGTCCTGCGGATTTTGCACATCAAGCTGCTGGCCCTGCGCCGTTTGGCACATCATTTGCCCCAGGTTGTGCATAATAGTGGCCTGCGTGGGAGCAGGTAGCGGGGCATGGGCAATGGCTTGCAGGCTTAGGGCCTGGAGAGCAGAGGCCAAATTAGCGGTAGCGGGCTGCCCAATTTGGTGGTGATAGCCACGCGGGTCGGCATCGAGCATGTCGTCAATGAGAATGATGCTGGCTTGCAGGGCAGCGATGCTGGCAACGGCCGGCAGTGCCACTTCCTGCGTGCCGCCCACGGCTTCGCTGCCAATCACGGGCAGCCACCAATCGTGTGGTTTTTTGCTGGCGGCACCCAACAAAAAGCTGCCCATTTCCGGCCATGCTTGTAGTAATGGTAACTGTGAAAGATATTGGTTTGTTTGTTCATAAAGATTCATGTGTGATCCCCTCACGCGAATAAACCGCAAGTGGCTGGTGGCTAGTACATAAGCCACCAGCAAACGTATAAATGGTCATCAGCAGCCAACTGACTGCTGATGACCGATAATCGATTACCGACTATTCAGCCAGCCACCAATCGTTCCAGGACATAGTATTGTCCAAAAGGACGACGTTGTTTAGCTCCATTTGGGAGAGCTGGAGCATGTTGTGCCAATACGCATCATCTGTGTGGGAACGAGTTGTTAGCTGTTGATAAAACTGTGTCATGAGAAACCTCCATTTTTTTGTTACAAACAATAAAATTAAGAAACGGGTATCATTGGCTTTTTCGTAATCTAAGCATCACCTCCTTGATTGGATTGGATGGATAGCGTCATGAAGCTGGAACGTTCGTTTTTGGAAAAAAATATCTCGTGGGCAGTGTTGCTGCTGCTGATTGTGTACACGCTGGGCTTTGTTGTAGAGAAGCCGTATGCGGGCTTTAGCTACAACCAAATGGGGATTGTGACGGAAGTGTTTGAGCCGGGCGTGTACGGTGATTTGCGTAAGGGGGATCGGCTGCAGCAGGTGGGTGATGTGGTGTGGGAAGAGTTTCGCCACAGCCAGACCCAGCTTTTGTTTGCCGGGGTGGCGGAAAATGAGGAGATACAACTGCATGTTTGGCGGGATAAGATGCCATTGGTGGTTGCATGGCGGTTTCCGGGTCGTAATTGGGCGGAGCTGCGGCAGCGGCTGAATAGTGAGTGGTGGTTGCCGTATATTTTTTGGCTGGCCGGGGTTGCAACGATTTGGCTGATTCGTCCAAAGGGGCGTTTGTGGCGGTTGTTGACGGGGTTTCATTTTTTAACGGCCGTTTGGTTTGTCACCGGCACACTTTCATCCTCTCACCTGTGGTACAGCATTTTTATCTCCCATGCTGCCCTATGGTTGTGCTTACCCCTTTACTGGCAGTTGCATTTGCAATACCCTCAACCCCTCTTTTCGCTTCCCAAATGGGCCATCCCCACACTGTATGGCGCAGCCGGTGTTGGGATTCT
>JAGQGA010001259.1 GCA_020432595.1 Anaerolineales bacterium
CTCCGCAACCAATTATGGTGGCGGCATCAACAACTTTGGCACGCTGATGGTGACCAACAGCACCTTCGCCGACAATGAGGCAACGCTCAGCGGCGGCGGTATCAACTTTGGCTCTGGAACACTGACAGCGCTCAACAGCACCTTCTCCGGCAACACTGCTAATTATGGCGGCGGCATTTACAACTTGGGTACGCTGAATGTGACCAACAGCACCTTCGCCGACAATGAGGCAACGATCAGCGGCGGCGGCATCTACAATCTCAGTACACTGCATCTGGCGGGGACTATCTTTGCGGCTGGCCTGAATGGTGATAACTGCGTCAATAGCGGCGGCACGTTCAACGACAACGGCTACAACCTGTCGGATGACGCGAGTTGTGGCTTCCTCGGCACATCAGCGGATAACGCCACACTGAACCTGGGCGCGCTGGCGGATAATGGCGGTACCACGCAGACCCATCTGCCTGGCGCAGGCAGCGACGCCATTGGGGCCATCCCTATCGGCACCACCATCAGCAACAACGGCACCAGTTGGACCTGCGA
>JAGQGA010001260.1 GCA_020432595.1 Anaerolineales bacterium
CTAGCTGCCACCCCCCCGCGCATTACTGCCGATATGGCTGCCGCCAAACGCTCCGCCATCCAACTGCTGGAGCTGGCTCCGGCCACCTTTGCCTGCGGCCACGGCACCCCCCTCAGCGGCCACAGCACCGACATGCTGATGCAGTTGTTTAACGAATTACGGCAGAACTGATTAGGCGATAGGACGCAGATTTACCTGATCATCCTGATCCAATCAGGAAAATCAGGTAAATCTGCGTCCTATTTTTTAGGATAGACAAATGGAACTGAGAATTTTATCAGCCGCCGAGGTGGTGCAGGCATTGCCGATGGCGGCAGCGATTGAAGGGATGAAGACGGCGTTTGCCCAGCTTTCGGCTGGGCAGACCACCGTGCCGGTGCGGGTGCATGTAGGCGTACCCCAGCATGATGGGGTGTCGCTGTTTATGCCCGCCTTGCTGCACCAAAGCGGCGATTTGGCGGTGAAGGTGGTATCGGTTTTCCCCCACAACCCCACCAAAGGGTTGCCCGTCATCAACGGCATTGTGCTGGTGCTGGACGAAAC
>JAGQGA010001261.1 GCA_020432595.1 Anaerolineales bacterium
AGGGGTTTGATCTGGCAGAGGCGGTGCAAAATAGGAACGGCCGTCTGGGACTCCTGGGCATGAAAGAGCGGGCCGAAAGCCTGGGCGGGCATCTCACCATCTGGACCCAGCCCCAGCAAGGCACCCGCATCGAGCTAACCGTCCCCGTCACGGAACCAGAACCAGACCAGAGCGCAGCTTGAATGTTGGAAGCCTCCTTACTTCAGGTGTCATACCCGCGAAAGCGGGTATCCAGTTTTTACGCCTGAATGGATTCCTGCTTGCGCGGGAATGACACACAAAGATGAAAGTTTTTCCAGGAAGTTTTGTATCGTGATAAAGGACCAAAGATTGCGCAGATTTAATAGATTTTTCCTTTACTCTTCTCCGCGCCTTTGCGTCTTTGCGTTAAATTTTATTGCCGGGAGAGCGTAATGAGCCCGATTCGCATCCTCATTGTTGATGATCATCCCATTGTGCGCCAGGGCATCCGCAGCTTACTCTCCAACTATGCCGAATTCAACATTGTGGCGGAAGCGGACAACGGCCGTCAGGCGATCACA
>JAGQGA010001262.1 GCA_020432595.1 Anaerolineales bacterium
ATCATGTTGTCCATCACCGGCTGCCACTGTTCCATGATTTCGGGCGCTTCGGAGTAAGGGTGCATGTCCGTGGCGAACAGGTCGGCACGGCCGTTATTGTCCACGTCGCCCCAGGTAAAGCTCATCGTGCTCATGGTGGTGGCGGCAAACGGTTGGCTTGCCTGAAAACCGTCATCGGTGTTCAGCCAGAGGTAATCGGGCACGTCAAAATCATTGCCAACGAGGATGTCTAAACGGCCGTCTGCATTCAAATCGGCCAGTTGCGCTGTTAGCGCCTGGGCTTCGTCTGCCAATCTGGTGCCTGTAAACTGGCTGTTTTCCTGGTAATAAAGGGTAACCCCCGCACGATCCTCTTCCTGGTAGAGCGGATTTTGTTTGACCAAAGAGGCGTCATAAGAAGCGGTCAGCAAATCCAGATCGCCGTCCTGATCCACGTCGCCCCAATCCATGCTGTAAGCATACCCCGTGACGCCAACAAGCCGCTCTTCCGTAAACTGCTCATCCCCCAAATTGCGCCAAAAACGGACATCACCACTGCGG
>JAGQGA010001263.1 GCA_020432595.1 Anaerolineales bacterium
AATTTCTCTTTGCGCTCACCCTCACCAAAACCATGGACATGCGCACCGTCCCCGTCGGCATCCAACTGTTGATGGGCCAACACTCCTACGAGTGGAATGAAATGATGGCGATGAGCGCATTGGGCTGTTTGCCCGTCTTGATCTTATACTTGATTTTTCAGCGCTACTTTATCGCCGGCATGACGGCGGGATCGGTGAAGGGGTAGCAGTAATCAGTGGACAGTAATCAGTAATCAGGTAACTGGCTGTCCTACTGTCCACTGATTACTGACAATTACCGAATCAATAGAAACTACTACTGGAGAACTCTTTATGTTGTTGAATATGAAAGATCTGTTGGCGGTTGCCCATGCCAACAAGTTTGCAGTGCCGGCCTTTAACATTAGCAGTAATATGCTGCTGGCCACAGTGATTGAAGCGTCGGAAGAGATGCAGTCCCCACTGATCCTTGCGATCCACCCCGATGAACTGAGTTTTGTGCGCCCTTCCTTTATCAGGTCGGCGGTCGCTGAAGCAACACAAGCCGCGATCCCCGCCTGT
>JAGQGA010001264.1 GCA_020432595.1 Anaerolineales bacterium
GATACCAGGGCCGGTGTCGGCCACGCGCAGCCATAGCTCCCCGCCGCTGCGCCCCGTTTCCACCGACACCTTGCCACGCGCCGGGGTATATTTGACCGCATTGCTGAGTAAATTGCCGACGGCCTGCGCCAGCCGGTCAGGGTCGGCCAACAGCGGCGGCAAATCGGGTGTCAGGGCAACCTGCCAAACGATTTCTTTTTCATTAGCCGCCGCCTGCCATGTTTGCAGCAGCGGTTGCAGCCAATCGTTGAGCGAGAGTGGTTGCAGCGTCAGTTCGCGTGGCCCCAACTTTTGCCCGTGCAGCCGGGTCAGGTCGTCCAGTAGCGGCTGGAGTCGCTCCAGTTCGGCATCCATCCCCGCCAGCAATTCTTGCCGCAAAGCGGGTGAACCACTATTGTCTTGCCGCAGCACATGAATGGCCGAGCGTACCGCGCCTAACGGCCGGCCGACCTCATGAACCACGTTTGCCAGCAGGTGGCGGCGGGTTTCTTCCATGTCGTGCAGCCGCTGCGATAGCTGGCTGACGGCTTGTGCCAGCA
>JAGQGA010001265.1 GCA_020432595.1 Anaerolineales bacterium
CGAGGCAAGGGGAAGAAACGGCCGTTTATGCCGCCCCAGCCCAACAAACCACTCCCGCCATTCGCTTCTCCTCCTACCGTTTTGGTGACAACGGAAGTGCCAATTCTATTGGGACTAACGGCGAGATTCCCGTTTTTGAGAACCAGAATGACAATGATGGCGTTGATAATGATGACCCGGAAATCGTTGTAACCGTTGAGCTTGATTCAGCACCAACCCAAAATGTAGTTGTTAAGTACCGCAGTTTTGATGGAACGGCCGTTGGTGGAACCGGAACCGCCGGCGATTTTACCACCATTCCGGATACCTCTGAATTAACCTTTACCCCTAGCCAGCTTAGCGCGACTTTTAAAATCATCATTCGCAATGACTCGCTGTATGAACCCAACCCGGATGAGTTTTTCTTCGTTGAGTTAATCTTACCGGCCGGCGTTATTGCTGGCTCGCCCACACAGCTCAAAATTCTCATTGACGATGATGACCCTGCGCCAACCTCCACGCCCAGTGGTGCCACCTCCACCCCCACGCCCGGCGTTTT
>JAGQGA010001266.1 GCA_020432595.1 Anaerolineales bacterium
CTGTGGTGGCGCAACGCGCAGCTTTACAACGACTGGACCGCCACCAGCCAATTCATACGCTTATCCGGCGGCGATAGAGCGTACACGCTAAGCCAGGTTCTGGCCGAAAGCGGCGGTTTGTGGCGGTCGCTATTTGCCGTTTTTGGCTGGGCCAACGTGCTGGCCCCCGGCTGGATTTATTGGCTTTGGAATGGATTGGCGCTTGTCGGGCTGGTGGGCCTTGTAAGGAGGGAGATTAGAGATTGGAGATTAGAGATTAACAACAATCTCCTATCTCCAATCTCCAACTCTCTACCACTGCTCCTGGCTGGCTGGATTGTGACCGTGTACGCTGGCTTGCTGCTGTTTATGCTGCGCACCCCAGCCGCCCAGGGCAGGCTGCTGTTTCCCGCCATTGTGCCCCTGGCTCTGGGATTAGCGGCCGGGCTGGCAAGCTGGCGCTGGCGGCCAATTTTTTGGCTGGCCCCGATTTTGGCCTGCATCACAACCGTTTATTGTCTGTTTGGCATAATCGCGCCCGCCTACCAACGCCCGCCCA
>JAGQGA010001267.1 GCA_020432595.1 Anaerolineales bacterium
ACATGGGGGTGGCGTCGCCTGGGACGGAATTGTCGGCACGCCAGCCCAGCAGCCGCCAGCGGATGAACTGCCGCAGCCGGGTCATTTGCCCAGCCACTCCATTGTCCCGCATCAGCGCAACCCGGATTTTGTCGGGCGGCACAAGGTTCTGCTGGAGATAGGCAAGGCGTTTTTCCCAGAAGAAGGATTAGCGCAGCAAGCGGTGGCCCTCACCGGGCTGGGTGGTCTGGGTAAAACGCAGGTGGCGGTGGAGTTTTGTTACCGTTACGGCCGTTTCTTCCCCGGCGGTGTCTTTTGGCTAAATTTTGCCGATCCGGAAAATATCGCTTCTGAGATCGTCTCGCTTGGCAGTGAACGTGGTTTGAATTTGTTTCAGGATGCCCAGCAGTTGACCTTGAATGAGAAAGTAGGACGCGTGCAAAATGCGTGGCAACAAACCATTTCCCGCCTGCTTATCTTTGATCAATGTGGGGATGAACGTCACCTGGAACAATGGCTGCCCAAAACAGGTGGATGCCGCGTGCTAATCACGAGCT
>JAGQGA010001268.1 GCA_020432595.1 Anaerolineales bacterium
TGGTTTTGCGTGATCAAAGCGTGATCAACAGTAAATTGGGGCAAAAACGGGTAGAAAAACGTGATCGCTGTGGTATGATGGGGGTACTCGTCCGATTTTGCTACTCAAGCAGGTTGCCAGCCTTCTCCACCAACAAACGGCCTGCCGCACAGGAGATGACACTGACTAGCTGACCACGATGAATGAAAAGCGAAAGCATGTTCATCCGTGTTCGTCCGTGTCCTATTTTCGAAGGAGTTGCTTGATGTCCACCCTTTTGCTGACGGTGCTGGGTGCGTTTGCTGGTACGTGGGACAAACGGCCGTTACCCGCCTTCCGCTCTAATAAAACCCAAGCCCTGCTCATTTACCTGACAACCGAAGCCGCTTTCCACGGGCCGCAGCCGCACCAGCGGGAAGCCCTGATGACGCTGCTGTGGCCCGACGTACTGCACCGTTCAGCGCAAACCAACCTGCGCCAGACGCTCTACCAACTGCGGCAAGTGGTGCCAGCCATTGAGCAGACCGACGGTGAAATTCCCTTTGTGCTGGCCGACC
>JAGQGA010000126.1 GCA_020432595.1 Anaerolineales bacterium
CCAGCTCAAGCGCATCATGCAGCCGCTTGCTCAAATTTTCCCAAACGGTGACTTCATCACGCAGTTGAGTAATGTCGCGCATTACTTTTTGGGCATAATCGGCCTTATCCCAAAAACCGGGCATGGCCGCTTCGCGCTCCAGCGTCGCTATCCTTTCGCTCTTGATAGCGATGTCAAAGCCGCCTCCGCAGCTGATCTATGGATGCTTTTAGCGGGATTAGTTGTTCAATAATTGTTTCCATCACACACGTTCCTTTTCGTAGGAGCGTAGATTTTCTGACGAACCTGGTCACTATCAGGTTTATCAGGTAAATCTGCGTCCTATTTTGTTCTAATTATTACTCAAACAGAGCGTTGACAAACTGGTCGGGGTCAAACGGAGCCAGATCGTGAATGCTTTCGCCGGTGCCAATAAAACGGACGGGTAGCCCTAGCTCTTTATAAATGGCAAACACCATGCCCCCTTTGGCTGTGCCATCTAGTTTGGTGAGAATGACACCCGTGACGTTAACTGATTCGGTAAACTTTTGCGCCTGAAGAAAAGCGTTTTGGCCGGTGGGGGCATCCAGCACCAGCAGCACATCGTGTGGAGCCTGGTGTACGCTTTTTTGGCAGGTGGCATAAACCTTTTCCAACTCTTTCATCAGGTTGAATTTGGTGTGCAGTCGGCCGGCCGTATCCACAAACAGCAAATCGTAGCCACGGGCGCGGGCAGCGCGAATGGAGTCATACGCCACCGCCGCCGGGTCGCCGCCGGGTTCGCCAGCGATAATCGGCACATCGGCGCGTTCGCTCCACACGCGAAGCTGGTCAATGGCGGCGGCGCGGAAGGTGTCGCCAGCGGCCAGCATCACTTTGCGCCCCTGGTTTTTGTAGCGCAACGCCATTTTGCCAATGGTGGTTGTCTTGCCAGAGCCGTTGACACCGACAACCATGACAACGGTGAGGGCGCGTTTGTCTTCCATTGACAGCGGCGGCGGGTCAAACAGCAGGGCACGTAGCTCTTGCTTGAGTGCCTTAAAAAGCTGGTCGGCACGGTAAAGCCCTTCGTTGTCTACCCGTTCGCGCAGTGTGTCTACCACAGCCAGGGTGGTGGAGACACCGACATCGGCTTGAACCAGCAGGGTTTCCAAATCTTCCCAAGTTTCTTCGGTTATGTCACCCATGCCGAGCACGCCAGCAATTTGGCCGAAAACGGATTGCCGGGTGCGGGTTAGGGATTCGCGGATGCTTTTAAACATTTAGTCTGAGGGAGATTGGAGATTGGAGATTAGAGATTGATCCGTAAAGTACCAATCTCCAATCTCTAATCTCTAATCTCTACAATTTCTCCATCGGTTGTTAGCTGTTCGACGCGCAGGGTGGCGTGGTCGAGCTGTTGGGTGCAGAAGGCGGCCAGCTTTTGGCCTTGTTCGTACAGGGTCAGGGATTCTTCAAGGGAGAGGTCGTTGCTTTCGAGCTTAACGGCCGTTTCCTCCAACGCCAGCAACGCCTGTTCAAACGTCAAATTGGCAAAATCATTGCTCATTGTCACTACTCCTTGGCGGCTATCAAGCTACCAACCTCTATTTTAGTCAATTGTTGCGTATTGTGCATGAAACAGCCTGGCAAGAGCGAAAAGTAGTGATAATGGAAGCAAGCGTTGGTTAGGGGTTAAAAAGATACCCTCCTTCTGGACGGCCGCGCCAGTTGATGATATGGCGTGGTTCCTGAGGGGTTGGCTCAATTTTTTGGCGCAAGGTGGCAATGGCGTGGTATAGGCAGTCGGTTGTGATGCCTGCATCGTCAATCTCGGGCCAGCCGACATGGATGAGGTCGGTGTGGGTGTGGCGTTTGTAGGGGTGCCGCCAAAAGTGCTGCATCAGATTGTCTTCAATGGGGGTTAGTTTGGGTAGCTGTGTTTTGCCGTGGTAAAAACGGCCGTTTTTTTCCTGCCACCAGATATCATTTCTCTCAAGTTCAGATGATAGCCCAATCTGTTTGGCCTTTGCCACAACCGTCTCCAAAAGCATAGCTACGGGAAACGGTGCTTGTAGGGTTGCTGCTGGAATAGTCTGGAGCAGTGTCTGAAGTTCATTTGTGGAGATTGATAGTTCAACCACAGTTTTTTCGTGCCGCAGCGTGGCCGCAATGACCGTAGGATTGCCTTCCATCGTTATTTCATTGCCAAATGGGTCTTTTGTGGAATTGATCATGAGTGTCTCCAAAGTTTAGGGAAGGAGCTGCCTTATACTTTTGGATAAGACAGCTCTTGGACTAAATTTTTGCATTCCATACGGCAGAGATGAGTAATGCTATGGGTATTGCAAGACCCAGCAGAAAACCTGCCAACGTGAAACTTATTACAAGATTAATTGAGTAGCACATAAAACCTCCTTGTTACATCAGTTCCTAATACAATCTACCCTATCCGTGTGATCGTGTTCTCGTTAGAGGCGCGGACGGGAAAGGGAAACACCTAGCATCATGCCAACAATGAACCATACAAGGGCTAGGATGACGAGGGCTGGAATAGTTATTTCTATCATTTTGGATCTCCTTATTACAAACTGGCTTGTTTTGAATCTTGCTTATACTGTATGCAATATTGCCACTTGCACAAAGGATATACGTGCAGTGTGAGTTGCATATTCACTGCAAGTTTGTGAGGGGTAGATTTTTAGAGGGTATGGGGAGAAGCCATTGGGCAAATATTTGCCCAATGGCTGAAGAGGGTTATTTGGTGGTGAAGAAGGATTGGAGTTTTTGCTGCTGTTTTTGGGTTTTGCCTTCAGCTTGGCGGGCATCTTGGGCAAGGGAAACGGCCGTTATTACTTTTTCCAGAAAGAAAGATTCAAAATCTTGGTCTGTAAAGCGCAACTTGTCTACCACGTCAATGATTTCTGGGTGTTCTTCAAAAAAGGTAACCTTTCTGGGAATGTGGGCAGATAAAACAATGGCATAAATGCCGCGCTGGCGCAGATAATCGAGCATCTGGTAGCCAACAAACTTCTCAGGATTGTTGCTGTTGGGCAGCACCAAGTCCACAATTGCCAAAATGGGCAGATGGCTGAGGTTCTGTAGCTGAACTAAGGCATCGCTATAATCAAACGCCTGAACCGTTTGATAATTGGCTCGTTGCAACAAACTGGCTAGATTACGCTGCCACAACACTTCGTCTTCAACAATGAGAATGGTCGAAAAACAATCTTCAGACATAATACGTTCTTTTCCTCCTGTATAGACAGATAAAAGCAGATTTGAAGTCACCATTGCTTTTATCTTTGGGTAAGAATAAACGACAATATTATTGGACGTTTGGCGTTGTGCTTAGGGAGTCTAAAATCATTTCTACGTTTCGGGCTACTTTTTTATCTATAATGATGACGTTTTTATGTTTGCCAAAGAGCTTTTTGGCCTGGCTAAGCATTTCTTCCCAACTGCTGAGAAAGATGACTTGGGCGGTTTTATTTTTGGCAAGAATGTTTTTCACAACCTCAAGACCATCCTGGTTTTTAGAGTCGTTGCTTACTAAACGGCCGTCTACGAGATAAGCATCAAAGGCTGCGGTGGCTATGACTTGGCTGGCTTGTTGGCGATTATCCACCACTTGACAAGCAATGCCGCGCTCTCGCAGGGCGATGCGGAGGATGTCTTGCCAATATTGCTCATCTTCAATAATCAAGATGTTTTGTATTTTTTTTGTACGGGCAGGCCAATATTTGGGCAAGACTGGTTCAAAAAACTCAGTAGGAGCCTTGTCTGGCTGGGGCGGTGCTTCCAGCCCAGATTCATTTTGCGCCGTTGGCAGCCGGACAATAAACCTAGCTCCCTGGCGTTTGGTCGTATCAACTTGAATATCGCCCCCCAGCGAGTGCAAATAAAGGCGGGTGAGCCATAGGCCAATGCCCAGGCCACGCCCTTCTTCTTTGGTGGAAAAGAAAGGTTCAAAAATTCTTTCCGCCAGTTTGGGGTCAATCCCGCTACCGCTGTCCTCAAAATCTACCAACAGGTCATTGCTGATGGGAATGAGGCGGCTGCGAATGGTCAGTTTTCCTCCGTCAGGCATGGCATCCACGGCGTTGCAAATGAGCCCTTGAAACACTTCGGTTAACAGGTTGTGGCTGCCCCAGACAAAGAGCGGTTGTCTGGGTTTGTAGGTGGTGATGTTGATGTTGGTGGGGATGTTGGTGCGGGAAACGGCCGTTTGCAGCAACGGCTCCAGTGCCAATTTTTGTTTGGCAGAAGATAAAGGTTTTTCTAGTTGTTTAAATTGACCCACAACGTGAGCTGATGTTTGGCTTAACCGCTCCAACTCATTCATCAAGTCCAAAGCAGCGGGTTCCGGCTGCGTATAATATCGCCGCAGTTCGCGGGTGGTAAAGGCGACGGCTCCTAAAAAGCCGCCCAATTTGTGGGTCAGAAAGGCACCAACCAGCCCCATTTGCTCCAGCACCTGTGCTGCAGCGTGCTGCTTGCGCTGTAGCTCGTCCAAACGCACATATTCCAGGGCAAACGTCAAGTTATTGGCAAAATTCTCAAAATAGGCCAGGTCTTCCTTGGTAAAAGGCGGCCGGTTCTGTTCCCAAAACCGGGCTGCACTAATGACCCCCAGCACACGCTCTGGCGATTTTAGCGGCACGGCCAAAAGGTGCTGGATGCCGTTGGGGGAAGCAGTGGCGTGTCCATGCGTCCAGCGAATATCATTGTGCGTGACAGATTGCCCCGTGGCGGCAACTTTTTGCAGGGTGCTGGAAATCGGGTGCCCAGAGTCAGACGTAATAATAGGCTCGGCAAGGCGTATGGTGAAGGCAGAACGGCCGTTTCCCAATGAACCATTCGGCAAATCATGAATTGCACAAACATCCGCTTGTAAGAGTTGTTCAGCGTGTTTGGTGGCTTTTGTCTGTAGATCAGCCTGTGTCTTACATTCAAACGGCAATAAACTTAACTTTAATAACCCTTGAAGCTGCTTGTTCTGCTGGTGAATGACCGATTCATCCTTTTTACGCTTTGTAATATCACGCCATATAGATTGAATAGAGATGATATGCCCAAACTCATCCACAATGGGCGTAGGGTTTGATTCAATAAAAACATGCTGTCCAGCGTCATTACAAAGTTCAAATTCTTGAATTGGTAGCGTTTCTCCCCGTGCTAGCTGCATAATGCGCTCCTGAGCCGCTATCTGGTCATTTGGCTTTAGAATGAGGTCGGTAACATTTTTGCCAATAAGCTGAGTTCGCTGAAAGCCGGAGAGGAGTTCTGCTTGCAAGTTTGGGTCCCGAATCGTGCCATCCAAATCCAGAATGACAATAGCATCACGGGCACCATCAAACAAGCGGGTGTAGCTGTTTTCCAACTCAACCTTTTGCAGAACCAGTGCCAAATTGTTGCCAATAGCCTCCAAGGCTCGCTGTTCTCGTTCTGTAAAAATCCGTTTGTCGGCAGTTAGCACATTTAAAACCCCAATGGCTAACCCTTGCTCTGTCTTAATGGGCATACTTGCCAGCCCAGCAATACCATCCCCTTCGTGGATAGTCCCATCTGCTCTGGGATCTGTAACCATGTCTTGTACAAAAAGTGCTTCGCCATTTTCCAATACTTTGCCAGCAATACTTTGCCCCCGATTAAAGGTACGCACACGTTGGATGATATGTTCTGCTAACCCAATCTGTTTGACCAGCGTTAAGTGCGATTGTGATGGGTCAGCCACGAAAAGGGTGCAGGCCATGGCGTTCATCATTTCTTTGATTTGGTGCAGCACGTCGGTTAAATCTTTGCTTTGATTAATGGAACTAACAATGGTATGCAAAGCCAGTAATTCTTGATGCCGCTGGGCATTTTCCAAGGCCAGGGCGATACCGGCGGCAATGGTAGAAAAGGAAGCTTCATCGTCGCGGGTAAAGGCTCCTAGAGTGTTGCTTTCCAGATTTAAGACACCAATCGTTTTTCTTGTGAGAATCAGAGGAACGGCTAATTCGGATTGTGTGCTTTCAAAACAATTTTGGTATCGTGACTCTTTGGAGACATCGGGAGCGATGATGGGGCGGCCAAAGCGAGCTACGTCTCCAATAATGCCTTCGCCCAATTTGAACACCTTTTTGAAGCAGGGTTTTGTCTTGAGCAGGTTCCCATGAACGGCCGTTGCCCTTAAAATAATCTTGGTTTCTTCCTCGATCAGGCCAATATCCACCTTGTATCCCAACTCTTGGCTGATTGTTGTTGCCGCAAAGCTAATAATCTCGTCCACATCAATATCTTTTACCAGGCTGCTCTTTAAAATGGCGTTGATAACCCGAAGACGCATTGACTGTTGACTGCTTTGCTCATACAAACGCATTCGGTTAATAACAGTCGTTGTTTGGGAGGCAAAAAGTTTCAATCTTTCTAAGTCAGTTCCCGTAAACAAGCTTGTTGTGCCTTCTTTATTAATCACAACTAGGCACCCAATCACCTCGTTTTCCTGTGCCATAGGTGCCGCAGCAATGGTGCGAATATCAATTTTCTGGGCAATATTTTGATCAATGCGCTGGTCATCTGCCAAACAGATCACGGATTCATTATTTTGTGTCACCCACCCGCTCAGGCTACTGTGCAATGATGTCCTCATCTGTTTGATTGATTGAATATTATTTGTTGTGGCAACCACAACGTTTTGCAAGAGCAGATCGTTTTTTAAATATAAAATGGCACCATCGGCGTTTAATAGCTGGGCTGCTTCAGCGACGATCATATCGAGCATACTGTCAAGATTCGTTGCAGCTAATAAGGCGCCGTTCACTTTTTGCAGGCTTGACATGACCTTAAGCTGTCTATCTTGTTCATCAAGCAAGGTTGCTTGTTTGAGGGCAATCGCTACTTGGTTGGAAAAGCTTAAAGCAAGATTGATGTCGTTTTGTGTAAAATAGCGTTCTTCATGTGAACAAAGAAAGATCACACCCAAGATTTCAGCTTCGCTGTGCATGGTTGACAAAATCGGAACGGCCGCTGCTGAGACCCATCCCTCTTGGCGAGCAAGCTCGGTATAGACAAAACGAGGTTCAGCTAAAACATTTTTTGTTGTAATGGCCTCTCGCGTTTGAAAAACTTGCCCAATAAAACTGTCGAGCGTTAAGTAAGTATCAGGTGTGTTGGCGGGGCGGCCAACGGTTTTTTTGAGGACGAGGTTTTTCTTAATGGGGTCGGCAAGCCAAATGGAGCAGACGGAGACATGCATTAGCTCCGTGATTTTTTCTACGGTTGTGGTTAATAGCGCATCTTGATCTGAACGGAGCGTTGTTTGACCAATGATTTGGAAGGCTTCCAGCAGTTGTGCGTATTGGATTGACATTAAAGCGCGGCTGGCTAATTTTTCCAAGAATTGTTGGGACTCAGAAGAAAAGGCTTGTTTGCTAGGGCTTTCGACATTGAGTACGCCAATGACCAGCTTGCGGTCATGCGACAAAATGGGTACCGCCAGCTCAGAGTGCATCACAACATCCTCGGTCAGCGGCAAAGGCTGATAGTGCCAATCACCGATTTGGAGATCGCTAATGAGCATGGACTGTTTGTTGCGTGCAACCTGAGCCAGAATGCTGCTGCCATTGACATCCAAGGGGGCAACCCCTTCAGTGAGTGGCTTTTCGCCAGAACGAGTTAGCAACACTTTGAGGACAAGGTTGTTGTTGCGGCGATTGAGTAATCTTAGCGAGCCAAATTCCGCGTTGAGATGGGTAACGGCCGTTTTTAGCAAATAATCTAAGGCTTGTTGTGGCTCGCGAAAAGAAAAAACCTCATCAAGCGTGTGATCGCCAGCAAACGGTGGATGGCTGTTTTCTATATTGCCAGAAGAATGGTTTGTTGGAAGCATGGGAACATGTCCTTAATTCAGTGAGCAGGGTTGATTTATCAGCCCTTGCCTAGTTGGTGCTAATGAATCATTTTGAGGGGCTGCTGATTTGTAGATTAGCTAATAATTGGACGGTACTATTGCCTGAGCGTTCTAATAATTGTGACAATAGACCATTTTCATGGCATAACAACGCTTGCCATAGATGGTAACATGTAACGGCCGTTTCTGACCCATGCACCATCTCATATGCTTGATGCTGCACAAGCAGTGCCTCCAACGTGAATTTTTGGGCGGGTGACAGTGCTGGATAGTCACAGGACAAAATAGCAGAAACCCTTTCTTGAATGGTAAGCAAATTTACCTTCGCTGTTTGCTGCAAATGATCCCTTTGCCTGGTGTCCACCTCACATAAGGCCAAAAAAAGATGAGGCGTGCCAACAAACTTCGCGCCACACTGTCCAGCAATCTCCTTTGCTTGCTGCAAAACATCCAAATAAGCCCTGCTGCCAATAACAATTACCTGCTGTCTTTCCCGAATCTGCTCAAACTGCGGCAGCGATTTCCCTTGCTCCATCTCATCATAAAGATGTAAATATTGCTGCATGGTGGCTAGTGGCAAATCTAACGCCTCTAAATAGGCTACTGCATCGTCTCTACGCGGCAATTTAGGGCTAGTTTCCAACCGCGAAATCGTTGCTTCATGGCAATGCATTCTTTCAGCAATATCACGCTGTTTCAAGCCCGCCTCAATGCGTAGCCGCCGTAAAAGGTCTCCAAACGCCAAAATGAGGTCGTCACTCATGTTTCCTCCAATTCTGTTCAATGCAGACGAACAAAGAACAAGATAAGCTTACATGATGCTTCCTTGCATTGCTGCAAATATTTGCAAATTCACTTGCAGATAGGTTTGATGACCGATGGTCTGTTAGCAGGTCAATAGATTATTTTGTGAGGTGAATAGCGACCATTCTTAAAATGCCTGCTGTTTACATCCGAGGAGGCAAACTTTTTGCAAAGACGTTCGCACGCTGACCATAGCTGCAACTGGCAACAAGGAAGTATCTAAAAACAACCATTTACTCAAACTCATGACCCTAAAGCCACCTTTAGTTTAGCAAATGTTCTCGTTTTCTGAAAGGAGGATATGGCCCTTTGGTGCGCGAAATTGTTGTTGATGGCTACTCAATGGTGCGGTTGACAGCATCCTGAGCTTTCACCCGTCATTCTGACCAACAGAAGGAATTTTTAGCCTAGCCGGAAAACGTGCTTAAATGGCGCGAAAGACCCCTCACTCCGAAGACTTCGTTCGGAATGACAGGATGATATTTTACCACGCCCCCAATCCCGTTACCTGTTCCCGCCGCACATATTCCGCCACCCGGTTGCGCGTCGCCTTTGAGGCATCGGGAGGCAGTTGCCAAACGGGGAAAAACTGGAACCGTTCAATTTCAAAGTCGGTGTTGCCCGTCATGGTGAAATCTTCGCAGAGAAGAACGGCGACGTGGTGGTTGTGGTGGGGGCGGGAGTAGATGCCAAAAACGCGCACGTCGCCTAGCGTGGCACCTAGCTCTTCTTGGGCTTCGCGGCGGCCGGCTGCCTCTACCGCCTCTCCTTTTTGAATGCCGCCACCGGGCAAATACCAGTCGTTGCCATATTTGTGTTTGACTAGCAGAACTTGGTCGTCTTGGATAAGTAATAGCTTTACGCCGAGGCGCATGGGTTTGAAGAGGAGCAGGATGAGATTTACCCCATCGTTGATGAGTCGAAGAATGATGTGCATTGTTTTGTGTAACCAGTAATCAGTAATCGGTAAACAGTAATCAGTAGTTGGTAGATTACTGGTTGTTGGTTCGGTTGACAAGGTGGCTCATGAGGACGGCCACCAAAAGCAGTACGGCTAAATCAATGGCAAGTTGCGGCGCGACTGGGCCGAGCAGGGTTTGGCGCAGGGCAGAAGCGGCGTAGGTGGCGGGGCTAAAACGGCCGATTATTTGCATGGTTGCTGGCAGCCGCGATGGTGGGAAGACGACCGGCCCCATGCTGAGAAGCAAGAAGATGATGAGGGTGGTCAGTGGCCCGGCTTCGGCTGGTGAACGCATTTTGATGCCAATGAAGGCTCCGAGGGCGGCGAGGGGAACGGCCGTTAATGGCAGCACGATCAGAATAAACGGGTTGATATGCAGACCAATTCCCAAAAACCAACTGCCAAAGAGGATGGTAACGAGCGTGGCGGGCAGCGAAAGGAGGAAAAAGGCCAGCAGCGTTGCCAGCACCAGCAGCGAACGGCGCACGGGCAGGGTGGCGAAGTAGGTCAGGGTTCCCATGGCTTTCATATAGGCAAAGTTGCTGGAAACGCGGTTGAGGTTTTCAAACATCAGCGCCATGACGACATTGCCGGTGAGGACGTAGGTAAGGGCTTCCGCGCCAGCATCGCGGGCGAAAAGGCCAAGCCCCATGAGACTAAGCAGTGGGACAATGATGCCGGTGAGCAGGGTGCTGCGCCACGCCCAGCGAAAGTTGGAAAGCTGGATGAGGGTGAGATCGAGCAGTTGGGTGGCGGCCGATGGCCGTTTATTCATCACGTTGGGTGGCATAGTGCAGGTACAAATCTTCGAGCGTAGCCGAATGCAGCCGGAAGTCGTCGAGTTGGGTGAGGTTGAGGTGGGTAAAAACGGCCGTTATGGCCTCTTGCGGCAGCCGCAGCAGCCAACGCCCTGGCTCAACGATGATCGGGTTGAAAGATGGCGGCAGCGCGGGCGGTGCGGCGGGGTCAAAAAACAGTTCCAGCCGCAGCAGTTGGTCTACTTGTTTCTTTA
>JAGQGA010001269.1 GCA_020432595.1 Anaerolineales bacterium
GTCATCGTGGAACCCATTCAGGGCGAAGGCGGGGTGAATCCAGCCACGCCCGGCTTTTTGCACGGACTCCGTGCCGCCTGCGATGTCCACCACGCCTTGCTCATCTTCGATGAGGTGCAGTGCGGCCTGGGGCGCACGGGTCAGCTCTGGGCCTACCGTCAATTTGGCGTCACGCCAGACATCATGACCCTGGCCAAGCCGCTGGCTGGCGGGCTGCCCATCGGAGCAACCCTCGTTACGCAGGCTGTGGCCGACGTAATCAGACCGGGCGACCACGGCAGCACGTTTGCCGCCGGGCCGCTAGTTTGTGCGGCAGCCAACGTCGTGTTTGACAAAGTTAATCAGCTCAATTTTTTACAGGCGGTGCAGGAAAATGGCGCTTATCTCAAACATCGCCTGCAAACGCTGGAGCTAGAAGAGATCATCGAGGTGCGCGGTGAGGGATTGCTGGTTGGCGTGGCGCTCAACCAGCCTGCTGCCCCCCTCATGGCCGCAGCCAGAGATAAAGGCGTGCTCATCCTAACCGCCGGAGAA
>JAGQGA010001270.1 GCA_020432595.1 Anaerolineales bacterium
GACCCTTGTTTTATTGGCAGGAATTATTGTGAAGGCTAACGTCCAAATCCCTCATGGGAGCCAACGGCCGTTCTGACCCATCTGAACCTGCTCGGCCACACGACACTATTGCGTCCAAATCCCTCATGGGAGCCAACGGCCGTTCTGACGTTCAATACGGAAGCATTGCCGCTCGCGGAGGAAATGGTCCAAATCCCTCATGGGAGCCAACGGCCGTTCTGACCCTCAAACACAGTGGCAGTTGCGGTTGCAAATACGAGTCCAAATCCCTCATGGGAGCCAACGGCCGTTCTGACAAAAAGAATAATAGTTGTCATTTTGCTTTTTGTAGTTGTCCAAATCCCTCATGGGAGCCAACGGCCGTTCTGACGCGGATGGCAATTGTCCGATTTCCTCAGTGAATGATCGTCCAAATCCCTCATGGGAGCCAACGGCCGTTCTGACAGGCTAGTAACCTGACTAGACCGAAAGGCAAAGGAGGGTCCAAATCCCTCATGGGAGCCAACGGCCGTTCTGACACTATGATTGCCGA
>JAGQGA010001271.1 GCA_020432595.1 Anaerolineales bacterium
TTACGATGCGTCCTTAGCCAAACAAACCCCCCTCTACCAAGAAAGCCATCGCGCTGGTGTATCCATCTATTTACAGGCAGACAGCCGTTTTTATGAAACGAAATTGACGGATGAAGCCCAAGCATTGACAGCCCAGTTCGCCGATTTGAATGCAGACGGCCGTTTAGACATCCTCATCGGTAACGACTTTGACCTTCCCGATTACGTCTGGCTGTACACAGATGATGGCTTCGTGAAAAGCCAACCTTTTACCGCCACAACGATGAGCACGATGAGTTTTGCCTGGGGGGATGTGGATAATAACGGCCGTGCTGAGCTATTTGCCTCCGACATGCACCCCTACTCCGATGCACCCGACATCATGGCTCAATGGCAGCCAGTGATGGACAATATGATGCACGACATGATGCCTGGCGATGTGCAGCAAATGTCCAATGTGCTGCAAGTGTGGGGAGAAGATGGCACGGTGCAGGAAACGGCCGTTCAGCGTGGCATCTCTGCCTCTGGTTGGACTTGGTCAAGCCAATTTGG
>JAGQGA010001272.1 GCA_020432595.1 Anaerolineales bacterium
TAAAAAAGTTCTATGTGTAGAGGATAATCCGGTAAATATGCTGCTGGTATCCCGGATTGTAGAAGCTGAGGGGCATGAACTCATCAAGGCTACCGATGCATCAGCAGCCGAGGAAATATTGGCGAGCATGGTGCCGGACATCATTTTGCTGGATATCAACTTACCGGGGAAAAGTGGCCTGGATTTAGCGCGAGAGTTTAAGGGTGATGACCGGTTAGCTCCCGTGCCATTGATTGCCACAACCGCTCAGGTGCTGGTCGGTGATCGGGAACGCTGCTTGGAAGCAGGCTGTGACGATTATTTGCCCAAGCCGCTGGATATTCGCAAGCTGCGCGAAGTGCTGCGGACTTATTTGAACAACGGTGTAGCCTAAGTTCTTTGTCCTCCGCAAATTATGCATAAGAGATACGCCTCTCGCTAGAAGTAACAGCGAGAGGTTCCTCTTTTCTATAAACCATCTTTTACATTTCTTTACCGCTCACTATCACAGACGGCTCTCCCAAAACGTGCGTCAAAAATAGAATGCGATGA
>JAGQGA010001273.1 GCA_020432595.1 Anaerolineales bacterium
ATGCCGATCTGGCGCCCGGGGTGTATGAGAACCAGGCGGTCCTGAGCGGGCTGCCGGTGGTCTACGGAGAGACCCTGGTCTCCGACGATCCCCTGACCCTGCTGCCCGATGACGCCACCCAGGTCATCGTCGACCCCCCCGGCGACAGCGACAACGACGGCTTGACCGATGTGGAAGAGGAGGAGATCACCCACACCGACCCCAACGACCCCGACACCGATGGGGATGGGCTCACCGATGGTGAGGAGGTCGACGGCCCCGACGGCGAGCCTGGCACGGGCGACGAGACCGACCCCCTCGACGCAGACAGCGACGATGACGGCATCTCCGACGGCGACGAGGTCCACGGCAGCGGCCCCCTGGCCGGGGTGGGCCCCACCGACCCCAACGACTTCGACACCGACGGCGACGGCCTGGGGGATGGGCTGGAGGTGGGCGTCACCGATCCGATCCCTGGGGGCGTCAGCCAGCCGGGGGAGGTGCCCTATTCCGGCACCGATCCCTCGGTCTTCGGTGAGGGGGATGCCGATC
>JAGQGA010001274.1 GCA_020432595.1 Anaerolineales bacterium
CGCCGTTTTTGTCAATTTTGTTGGCCGCATCCAACACCATCAGCCGCGCCGCGTTCATTTCCGCCCGGCTTTCGGCCACCCAGTTTTGGATGGTTTGCTTATCGGCCAACACAGTGCTTGGCCCCAGCTCGCGCAGCATCGCCTGCTTCACCATCAGTTCAAAAGCGCGTTCGCAAATACCCAGCCAGCGCATACAGTGGTGAATGCGCCCTGGCCCTAGCCGCTCCTGGGCAATGGCAAAACCGTGGCCTTCCTGCCCCAGCAAGTTTTCCTGCGGCACGCGCACCTCGTTGTAGCGCACCTCGGCATGGCTAGCCCAGCCGTCGCCCGGCTCGCCCATCACGGAAATGTTGCGAACCAACTCAAAGCCGGGGGTATCAGTAGGGACGATGATTTGGCTGGCGCGTTGGTGAACGCTGGCATGAGGGTCGGTGACGGCCATGACAACGGCAAATGCAGCCCCGTCGGCGGCACTAGTGAACCATTTGTGGCCATCTATGATGTAGCTATTGCCTTCTTTAACGGCCGTTG
>JAGQGA010001275.1 GCA_020432595.1 Anaerolineales bacterium
CACTGGCGCAGGTTGGTTGGTGGTGACAGCAGCTTCCGGGGTCGTGCGGAAGCCACGCGGCATGATGAAGATGGCAAAGAGGATGATGGCAATAATGGCAAAGGCCAAAATGATGATCATCCGCTGCTGGACTTGGGCCAGGGGATTAACGGCCGTTTCAGCCGTCATATTGTTGTAATGGGGAGAAGGCTCACTCAATCTTTTACTCAATGGCGTTGGTATCGGTTGATAATTTATCGTCATTAGTTTACCCCGAAAAAAAGCGTCTGTAAATCGGTTGTTTTTAAGATTTTGTGAGCATCACTCAGTAATCAGTAATCGGTAATCGGTAATCAGTGGAGTAACCGATTACTGATTACCGGTTACTGATTACTCTTTCAGTGTTGTTCTTTGCTCTTGGCACCCACAGGCATCCGGTTTAACGTGCCGCGATTGGGCATGGGTGGGCGTTGACGCACCCGACTGGTGGCTGGCTGGCTGGTGGGTTGACGCAGCGGCGTGGGGCTGCTGGGTGCGTTTGGCAGCGGCT
>JAGQGA010001276.1 GCA_020432595.1 Anaerolineales bacterium
AACCCCATGCTGCTGGTGATGACGGCCACCACCACCAACACGCCTACCGTCACAGCGACCAAAGCTCCGCCAACGCAAATGCCCACCAGCACCGCCATCGCCATTTCCACTGATGACCATGTGGCAACACCCGCGCCCAACCCCACGCCGCTGGCGCTGCTGGCTTATTTTTCAAATTAGGGACAAGAAGTTCAACTTCTTCCGAGAAGTTGAACTTCTAATAGGTCCTCTGCGGTGAAATTGAACAAAACGTAACGCTGGATTTAGACTTATGACCAAAGCGATAACCACACCTGAACAAACGGCCGTTTCCCACCCTAACCTCCTTTCCCGGCCACTCGCCACCGTCCTCAGCCTCGACTGGGAGAAGGTGATCTACCTGGCCTTTATTTTGCTGGCAATCATTACCCGCTTCTGGGATTTGGGCAGCAGGGTGATGAGCCACGACGAAAGCCTACACACTCAGTTTTCCTACCAGTTCTACATTGGCGACGGCTACAGCCACACGCCATTGATGCACGGCCCGTTT
>JAGQGA010001277.1 GCA_020432595.1 Anaerolineales bacterium
CACATCGGCGGCCAAACGGCCGTTTACCGCAATGCCAAACGCATCTAACGCCCCCGCCAGCTTGTAGCCACCGCGCCCGACGTAGGGCAGGGGGGTGAGCAGTTCAATGGTGGCGGTGGGAGAAACGGCCGTTCCTGCCTTATCCACCCGCTGCCCATCCACCAGCACCTCCCCCGCCATAATCAACCCCTGCGCCTTCGATCGCGTGGGTGCCAGGTCAAGGTCTACTAATAGCTTGTCGAGTCGCTCTTTCTTTGCTTTAGCCATTTGTTCCAGTAATCGGTAATCGGTATTCGGTAATCAGTATACTGGTCACTGATTACTGATTACCGATTACTGATAACCGTTCCACCCATTCCGCCAGCACGTCGGCCAAGGATTGGCGCAAATGAACGGCCGGTTTCCACCCCGTATGTCGCTGAATTTTCGCGTAGCTACCATAGAGGCATGGAATGTCGGCCGGCCGCATCCGCTTGGGGTCGTACATAATCTCCACCGTGTTCGCCGCCAGTTCCGACAGCGTATTGAG
>JAGQGA010001278.1 GCA_020432595.1 Anaerolineales bacterium
GGAGGGCTTTGCTGTATTTTTCTAGGACGATGAAGTTGTTGGATTCGGCGATGGTGTTGTATTCGATCATGTGTACCTTAAATTTTATTTTTCGACATGGTTCATTTAC
Source organism: Anaerolineales bacterium (assembly GCA_020432595.1). The sequence continues at coordinate 110 of JAGQGA010001278.1, forward strand.
GGAAGATCATCTTTACAATTTATTGCCCCATAAAATTGTCATTTCGAGCCGTCTTCGGCGAGAAATCCCGACGGAAATGCTCCGTCGGGATTTCTCGGAGGACCTCGAAATGACACTGGAACTGTAAAGATTGCCTTGTAAATTCTGAACCATGCCTATTTTTCCAGCCTGTTATGTTGGGGGAAGGTTAGTAGTTGCTCGCGGTAGTATTCGTATTGCTGTTGGCGCAGGGCGATTTCGCGGGGTAGGCCGTGGCTGATGGAGTTGGTTAAGGTGTCGAATTTATCTAGGATGGCAACGATGCGGGCTTGTTCGGCAAGGGAAGGGATGGGGATTCTTAAACTTTCAAGCTTGCCTACAGCTAATCCGGGCTGAGCAGATTTTGAAGCATACTGATTAAGGTTCATTAGTGTTAGCAT
>JAGQGA010000127.1 GCA_020432595.1 Anaerolineales bacterium
AAGCGGTCGGGGTCAAACTGGTCGGGCTGCGGCCAGAATTCAGGGTGGCGGTGGGTCAGGTAGGTGCTGACAGAGACCAGCGAGCCGGCCGGAATGGGATAGCCGCCAATTTCATCCTCCTCAATGGCGTTGCGCGAGATAAACCAGGCGGGCGGGTAGAGCCGCAGCGCTTCTTTGAGCAGTTGCTCGGTGAAGGGGAGGTGGGGAATGTCGGCAACGGTGGGCAAACGGCCGTTTAACACCTCCTCCAACTCCATTTCCAGATGTTCCCGCGCCGCTGGGTGCTGCGCCAGCAAATACCAGGTCCACGCCAGCAGGTTGGCTGTCGTTTCATGCCCAGCAATCAGCAGCGTAATCAGTTCATCCCGAATTTGCTGGTCGTCCATTCCCGCCCCCGTTTCCTCGTCTCGGGCATCCAGCAGCAGCGTCAGCAGGTCTACCTGGTCGCCCGTTTGCGGCTGCTGCCGCCGTTGGGCAATGATGTCGTAGATGAACTGGTTCATCACGGCCAGGTTGCGGTAAAAGCGGCGGATGCGGGGCATGGGCAGCCAGGGGGCGACGGCAAAAACGGGGTCGAGCGAGCCAAAATATTCGTTGACCTGGTGGAAGGCTTCGCTGAATAAACGGCCGTTTTGCCGCACATCCAAACTAAACAGTGCCCGCGCCACAATATCCAGCGTGAGCGCTGTCATCGCCTCGTTGACATCAAACACCGTCTGGTTTTGCGCCAGCATGTGCCAGCGGGGCAGCAAATCGGTCGTTGCCTGTACCATTACCTCGCCTAGTGCGGCAATGCGGCGGCGGTGGAACAGCGGCTGTAACAGGCGACGCTGCCGCAGCCATGACTCACCCTGGTTGGAGATGAGGCCGTTGCCCGACAAGCGGCGCAGCACGTCGTAGTCGAGCGTGCTTTTGCCATAGTTGCGCTGGTTGTCCTGCAAAATGTAGCGGTTGTAGTCGGGGTGGCTAAGCCGGTAAACGTTCCAAAAGGCGATTTGGTAAAACTGAATATCGGGGCCGTATTGGGCGGCGGAGTGGTGCAAAAAGCCAATGGTGTCGTGCTGCACAGCACGCAAATTGCCCAGCAGCCAGTTGCCTTTGGGGCCAAACGGCCGTTTAACCCGCCGTGCTGCATCGCGCAGGAAGAAGGAACACATAGCTATGTTCGTGTATTCGACGACATATGACACTACAACTGTGTTGGATTGATCGCCTACAGCAGAGCATTGGCAATTTCGTCGAGAATTTTAAAAATGTCAACTGCTTGCCCTGCACTTACTTCTCCTGTTTGTCCATTGTGAATATGGTGAGGAAAGTTTGGCAGATTAGGAAAATGGGGAACATTGTCCCAGCGGCAAACCAAATTGCCAGCAGCATCTGCCCAATGGTAGCTGTAGGTAACGACGTTGATTTGGCCGTCTGTTGTTCGTTGGACATATTCCGAAAACTCCAGAAAACCATTGTCGAGCAGCGTTAGCCGGGTACGCAAATAACCATCCGTTAGCGTAGACCGCTCTCGTGTCACCTGAAAGTCAGCAATAATTGGGTCAATCAGCAAGCGAGACTTGACGGCAGCAAGATATTCAGCAATGGTCACGGGTTGTTTTCGTTGGTCAGCAGTTGTAACTGGTTTTTAAGGTTGTGAAACATTTGCACTAAGGAGGCCCACTCTACATAATCCATTTGATCATCTATTTGACCAGCCTGATAACGTTGATAAAAGTCAACTGAAGATAAGCTGTATTGTTGCTCAAATTGAGCTAAATCAGCTTGTAATTGACTTAATTGTTTCTGGCATAGGTCAATTTCATAGGTCAACAGTTTATCTAAGGTGCGTTCTGTTAGCTGGCTGGCCTTACCTTGTTGATAAAGCTCAGCCAGCACCCGTAAACGTTGGGCCGTCGTGCCAGTTACAGAAGGATGCACTGTATTCATGCTCACATTATAGCGTAGGAACGGCCGTTAACCTAATATGATTACCCAAACTCAATCCCCTGCGCCAGCGGCAGGCTGTTTGACCAGTTGATGGTGTTGGTTTGGCGGCGCATGTAGGCACGCCAGGCGTCGGAGCCGGATTCGCGGCCACCGCCCGTCTCTTTCTCACCGCCAAACGCGCCGCCAATTTCCGCCCCTGAAGTGCCAATGTTGACATTGGCAATGCCGCAGTCGGAGCCAGCAGCACCGAGAAACGCTTCGGCGGTACGCATGGAGTCGGTGAAGATGGCGCTAGATAACCCCTGCGGCACGTCGTTGTGCAGCGTCAGGGCTTCTTCCAGGTCGCTGTAGGTGAGCAGGTAGAGGATGGGGGCAAAGGTTTCTTGCTTGACGATGCTGCTTTGCCGGGGCATTTTGATGATGGTGGGTTCCACAAACTGCGGGCCGATGTCGCTGCGGGTGCTGCCGCCGGTGAGAACTTCGCCCCCTTCGGCTAGGGCTTGGGAAACGGCCGTTTGCATCGCCTCCACCGCCCGCTCCGTTGCCAATGGCCCCATCAGCGTTCCCTCCGCCAGCGGGTCGCCAATTCGCACCTGCTGGTAAGCGTTGACCAGTCGGTTGGACAGGTCAGCGGCTACGCTTTCGTGCATGATGATGCGGCGGGTGGTGGTGCAGCGTTGCCCGGCGGTGCCGACTGCACCAAACAAAATGGCGCGAGTTGCTAAGTCGAGGTCGGCATCGGGGGCGACGATGATGGCGTTGTTGCCGCCCAGCTCCAGCAGGCTTTTGCCAAAGCGGCCGGCGACGGTTTGGCCGACCAGCCGACCCACGCGGGTGGAGCCAGTGAAGGAGACAAGCGGCAGCCGTTCGTCTTCGCTGAGGCGCTGGCCGATTTGGGGGCCACCGGCAACGAGGTTAAAGATACCGGTTACGCCGTGGTCGGCCATGACGCGGTTGGCGATGTTTTGCAGGGCAACGGCCGTTAATAGGGCTAACTCTGATGGTTTCCACAGAACGGTATTGCCACACACTGCCGCAATCGCCGCATTCCACGACCAGACGGCGCAGGGGAAATTAAAGGCCGTAATCACCCCAATTGCCCCCAGCGGGTGCCACTGCTCATACATCCGGTGCCCCGGCCGTTCGGAGTGCATGGTTAGTCCGTAAAGCTGGCGCGACAGCCCGAGGGCAAAGTCACAGATGTCAATCATCTCCTGCACCTCGCCAATCCCTTCGGCGCGGATTTTGCCCATTTCCAGGCTGATGAGTTCGCCCAGCGGCTCCAGCACCTCGCGGGTGGCGTTGCCCAAATCGCGCACCAGCAGCCCGCGTTTAGGGGCAGGGGTTGCTCGCCACTTTTCAAAGTTTGCCATGGCGTGGGTTACAATCTGGTCATAGGCATCGGGTGTCGTTGCCATGATGGTGGCAATGGGCTTGCCCGTTGTGGGGTTATTAGAAATGATGGTCGGCCCATCGGTGGTTAGCCAGCCGTTTGGTCCAAAACAGGCACCAGCGTTGATGTCCTGAATGCCTAGCTTGTCTAAAATTGCTTTCATTGGTTCCTCCAAGTGGATAATGGTTTTATTAAAACGTTTCACAGAGTTTCGCAGAGAAGACACAGAGAGGCACAGAGGGGATTTAGAGGACAAAGCGGTGAATACCGCCGGTTTTGAGGAGCAATACGTTGAAATTAAAGAGGAGGCCTGTTTTACATTGGACAAACTTCATGTATGAGAGTATTTGAGCTTCGTGAACAGGGAGTATCTGATCAACGGATTTTAGCTCAAGAATGACAGAATTGTTGACAAAAAGGTCAATGCGATAGCCATGATCGAGTTTGATTTCTTTGTAAATAATAGGGACAGGTTTCTGTCTTTCAACAGATAAGCCTCTTTGTTCAAGTTCAAAAGCTAGGCAGGTTTCATAGGCTGATTCTAGTAGACCTGGGCCTAAATGTTTATGTACCTCAATCGCCGCTCCAATGATGCGGTGTGTTAGCTCATTGATTCTCATTGTTATCCCCAAAACTCTGCGGTTCTCTGTGTCTTCTCTGTGAAACTCTGTGTAATATTGTCAATAATGATAACCAGTAGCAGTAGAGACGCAAAATCTTGCGTTTCTACGTGAGGGATCAATAGATTGATGGAACGGACGATGTTTTTGCCGGGAAGGATGGATTGGGTGGGGTGGGGCGGGTTGTTTACGGAAACGGCCGTTTGGCTTCCCATCATTTACCGCATTTGCCAGCAGGTCGGGCTGCCGGTGAATACAGTCGAGGCGGGTTATCCTGGTACCTGCGCTGTATTTGTGGTGAATGAAGGAACGGTGGTCAAAATTTACCCACCCATGCTGCCGCACGATTTTGCCCGCGAATGCGAAGTATATCAGCAGTTGATGGGGCGGCTGGCGCAGATGCCGCGCCTATTGGGGTCTGGCGTGTATCGGGATCAGCTGGATTGGCCGTATTTACTGCTGTCGTTTTGCCCCGGCGAGCCGATTCGGGAGCTGTACCAGCAGTTGGAGCGGTATAGTGAACGGCAATTGGGGCAGGAACTAGGGGAGATGTTGCGCGAAGTTCATGCCACACCGCTGGCTAGTCTACAGGCATTTGACACCCGGCCAGCAGCCTGGCACCGTTTTTTACGGCAGCGGCAGGCGGCGATTGGGGATGAACTGCGGCAGCGGGAGAGCTTGCCGCCCCAAGCCATTGCCGAGGTGGAGCAATTTTTGGCGACGATGATGCCGCTGCTGTGTGCCGATGAACGGCTTTGTTTGCTCCATGCGGATTTGACAGAGGATCATTTACTGTTGGTGGAAGAAAACGGCCGTTTTTCTATCTCTGCCCTCATTGACTGGGCCGATGCGGAGGTGGGAACGGTGGGGTATGAATGGGTGGCACTGTGGTATGGGCTGTGCAACCGTAACCTGTCGCTGTTTCGCTCAATTCTCGGCAGTTATGATCCAGCCATCGCTCTGAATGCGGCTTTTGGTCGGCGAATGCTGGCTTACACATGCTTGCACCGCTTTGGGGCGGCTATCATTGACCATGTTTGGCGGCTAGACGACCGGCCTGTGATTAACAGTTTGGCTGATTTGGAGGGGTGGCTATGGCCGGAAGCAAAATAGGACGTTCATCAACGGTAGGGTGGCTGCCATTTACCTGGAGTCGCCGCGTTTGGGCTTTGATTGTCATTCCCTTTGTGCTGTTTGGCCTGGGCACGGCGGGGTATATGTGGCTTGAGGGGTGGTCGTTTAGCGATGCTTTTTTTATGACGGCGATCACGTTGACGACGGTGGGGTTTGGGGAGGTGCGGCCGTTGGATGATAACGGCCGTTTATTTACCACCTTGCTCATTTTGCTCGGTGCCTTTTATCTGGCATTTGGGCTGGAATATTTGCTTTCCGCCAGCATAGGTGGCGATTTTCGGAGGCGACGGCTGATGCGGGAAATTAACAAGTTAAAAGACCACGTGATTATTTGTGGGTATGGTCGTGTTGGCGCGAGTGCTGCTAGGAGCCTCAGTGATATGGGGCAGCGCCAGGTGCTTGTTCTAGAACGAGATGAGGTGCGTATCCAGCAAGCGTTAGAAGCCGGTTTTTTGGTGCTGAATGGGGACTCTACCAATGATGAGACGCTGCGCGGAGCCGGGATTGAACAGGCATGGGGGCTACTGGTTTGCACAGGTGATGATGCCACTAACTTGTTTATTGTGTTGTCGGCACGGGCGCTAAATAATGGTTTGTTTATTATTGCTCGCAGCACTGAAACGAACGCTGCCAAGATGCGTCTGGCTGGAGCCAATCGGATCGTGTCACCTTACCAGATTGGTGGGCGACACATGGCAAACATTGCTGTTCGCCCTAACGTGGCTGACTTTTTGGATGTTGTGACACTGGATGGCGGGCGAGAGTTGTGGATGGAGGAGCTAATTATTGCGCCTAATTCGGTGCTGGTGGGGCAAACGCTGGCCGAGGCCGATATTCGCAAGCGGCTAAATGTGCTGCTTATTGCCATTTTGCGCCATGCTACTGGGTCAACCGTTAACCCAACCGGCGAGACGCGGCTGGAGGCCGGAGATGAGATGATTGTGCTGGGAACGCGAGAGCAGTTGGCGGCACTAGCTGCCCTGGCGGGAGGCATGGCGCGTTGGGGCAATGAATAAATGGCGATTGCTTGCTCCGCAAAGGATGTCTTAGCCGCCGCTTTCTGGGGTGGCGGTGTTGACATCAATGGGTAGGGTGTTCCAAACGGCCGTTAAGTCATCTAGTCCATCGCGGCAGTTGGTGAGGTGGGCGGCGGCCGGCTGCATCGCCTCGATGTCGTTATTGTTAGTACCTTCTTCCAAATAGGTAGCGGCGGCGTGGCATTCACCGCTGGTGGCAAGCAGTTGGTCGTGAGTGGCTTGGGCTTCGGCAGGCGGGGTCAGCAGTTTGATTTCGTTGTGGGCAGTGTTGATGGCTTCTGTAGCGGCCAACAGGTCGCTTTTCCACGCCTCGTTGGCAAAATCTACCTCGGCAACCAGTTGAATGATTTGGGTGAGGGCGGTTTGCAGTGGCGCGGCGGTGTCGCGGGCGGTTTGCAGATAGGTTTGGGTGTTGGCGGTGGTGGTTGGTTCAACAACGGCCGTTTCTGTCGCCGTCGGTTCCACAGTTGCTGTGGCCGTTGGTTCCGGCGTGGCTGTTGGCTCGGTGGTGGCGGTGGGAACGGCGGTGGGTTCGCTGATGATGACGGGAACGGCCGTTGGTTCGGTAGTGGCCGTTGGTTCGCTGGTAGCAGTCGGGTCTATTAAGGTGACGGTAATATTTTCCGCCACGGGGGTACCCAGCAAATCATCCTTGACCAGCAGCAGCACGGAAACGGCGTAGAGTGCCGAGGCGAAGATGATAACACCGACAATGATGAGCAGCTTACGGAAATTGAAACGTTTGGGTGGCGTGCTGCTTTCAGCTAACTGTTCGCGCGGATCGGGGTTGGGTTCCAGGAGCTCGTCTACCTGATCGTAGGGGTCAATGGTGTTGGTAAAAACGGCCGTTTCTTCCCCCATCCCCTCCATGTCATCTTCAAATGATTCATCCCACTGAATGGGATCATCGCTATATGGCGCGGCAACAAAGGCGGGAGCCTCAACCAGGGTTGCTTCACTGGCTGGCTGGCTGACAGCAACCGCAGGTGCCGCTTGCGGTACTGGAGCCACTTTTCCCACAAATCCGTTGTGACCCTTTAGGCTGTGGAGCATCTGGTTGGCTTTACTGTTTTGTGGGTTTAGCGCCAGCACTTTCTCCAGACATGCCCGCTTTCGCACCGGGTCATCTTCCAGTGTCAGTGCCATCCATAGCCAGGCATACTCATTCTCTGGGTCTGTTTTCAAGGCCAGAGCAAGCTGTTTCTGGGCATCCTGTTTGTTGCCTGCCTCAAAGTAACGAATCGCTTCTAAAATTTGCTCGTCCATAATGTATCTTGCTTTCGCGCACCGATATGGGCAGACGATAAGCGTGAAAGGTTGTGATGAAACTTACGATAATGCGCTGAGAGAATAATTTACGCCGATTTCACACCTGAGAGTTAGGTTATATTCCTGGTCTCCCAATGGGCAGCTCATGGTAGCAGAATGCCTCAGCTTATGACGCTATCTTCCCTCAATAATGCCATAGGCTGGGTGGATTCGGCATCAACTGGACGTGAAAATCAAAGCAGATTCAGAGGGAAAAAGGCTTAAATTCAGCGTTGATATTGTGTAAGAATGGGTTGTCAACTTGCCATTGTGAAAGTAGTATATGCTTATTAAAAATCTTTGCTAAAGGTGTTGGTCATCGTGAAAGAACCAGAATTGATAACCATCATTGAAGGTCCAACCCCCGACTTTCAACCAAGCCCCCAGCCGTGGCTGCAGTCCATCCACGAGGGGCCTGATGACAAAATTGTAGCTGTGTGTCAACTGCGTACCATGAACGGTCTTGGCATCCAGGAGCGTTCGCAGCGGGCGTGGCAGGAGGGTCGGCCGGTACGGCTTGACTATCCCGACGATATGCGGATGCGGCAGCAGGTTGATGTGGTGGCACTGCGTTTGCAGGAGCTTGACGAGGGGCCACTGCTGCAACTGTGGGTGTCGCTTCCTTTGGAACTGACGGAGGAAGAGGAAGAAGAGGAGTTTGACGAAGGGGATGACGATCCCCGCTTCTTTGGTTAGGTTTTGTAGCGTAACGGCCGTTTGTCGTTTGCTCAAACACCCAGGCTGGTTCGCCAGCCTGGGTGTTTTTGCGTTATGCTTGCAGCAGCCTGGCAACCAATGCCGTCCAGCCGGTTTGGTGGCTGCCGCCCAGCCCCGCGCCATTGTCGCCGTGGAAATATTCGTAAAACAGCAGGTAATCGCGCCAGTGGGGGTCAGTTTGGAAGAGGCCATTGCTGGCATAAAACGGCCGTTTTCCCCCCGCATCACGCAAAAAAAGACGAGTTAATCGCTGCCCCAGCGCCGCTGCCGCCTGGTCAAGGTTCACCCAGCGGTTTGAGCCGGTTGGCAACTCCACCTGAAAGCGGTCGCCAAAGTAATGATGGTACTTTTGCAGCGATTCGATCATCAAATAGTTGACCGGAAACCAGATGGGGCCGCGCCAGTTGGAGTTGCCGCCAAACATGCCGCTGCTTGATTCGGCCGGCTCATAGCCCACGGTATGGAGCTGGTCGCCCACGCGCAGGCGAAACGGCTCAGCGGCATATTCTTTGGACAGGGCGCGGAGGCCGTAGTCGGACAAAAATTGGGCAGGGTCAAACATGCGGCTGAGTATGCGTTCCAGCTTGCGGCGGTTGACTAGGGAGAGGAGAAAACGGCCGTTTTCTCCCGGCTCTACCAGCGAGGCCACGTTTGCCATCAGATTAGGCCGATTTTTGCTAAACCAGTTGAGACGGCCTTGAAAACTGGGCAGCATTTGCAACAGTTCTGGCTCCAACGTTTCTACGGCATACAGCGGAATTAGCCCCACAAATGAGCGCAGCTTCATGGGGATGGTGCTGCCGTCAGGATGACGGATGAGGTCGTAATAAAACCCGTCTGTTTCATCCCAAAGTCCCGTGCCCTCGGCATATACGCCATCCCCCTGCCCATAGATGCGGTTGATGGCGTTGGCGATGTAGATGAAATGCTCAAAAAACTTGGTGGCAATATCTTCGTAGGCCGGGTTGTGCCGCGCCAGTTCCAGGGCAATTGCCAGCATATTGAGACAGTACATCCCCATCCAGGCGGTGCCATCGGCCTGTTCAATAAAGCTGCCATCGGGCAGCGGGGTGCTGCGGTCAAACACCCCGATGTTGTCTAGCCCCAAAAAGCCCCCTTCAAAAATATTGTTATCAGCGGCATCTTTGCGATTAACCCACCAGGTAAAGTTGAGCAGCAGCTTGTGGAAGGCTTTTTCCAGAAAGGCGACATCCGCCTTGCCCATCAGGTTGCGGTCAATTTTGTAGACGCGCCAGGCGGCCCAGGCGTGAACCGGCGGGTTGACATCGCTAAACGACCATTCGTAGGCGGGGATTTGGCCGTTGGGGTGCATGTACCATTCGCGCAAAAAAAGCAAAAGCTGCTCTTTGGCGAAAAAGGGGTCAATCATGGCGAGGGGGATGGTGTGGAAGGCGAGATCCCACACGGCATACCAGGGGTATTCCCATTTGTCGGGCATGGAGATGACATCAAGGTTGTCGAGGTGGGGCCAGTGGGCATTACGGCCGTTTTTGCGGCTGGCGGGTGGTTTGGGGCCGGCCGGGTCGCCATCGAGCCACAGTTCCACCCCATAATGATAAAATTGCTTGTTCCACAGCAGCCCCGCCAATGCCTGCCGCTGTACATTTTTGCCATCGTCGCCGAGCACGGCGGGCTGTAGGGCGGCGTAAAATTCATCGGCTTCGGCCAGCCGCTGGGCCAAAACGGTGTCGAAGGTGGCAAAGGGAGCCGTAGTGGGTTCGGTGGTCAGACGGACTTCAACAGTGAGGCTGGCTCCGGCGGGGACGAAGGCGCGGTAATCAACGGCCGCTTTTGTGCCATTGTGGTCGGGGCTGGTGCGGTCTGAGCGGCCGTTTACTACCGCCTCATGAATACCATCCTTGACATACCTCCCCTGGTTTGGCACGCCAAACAGCCGCTCGTAGTTAGTTTCGTTGTCGCAAATGTGCAGCGGGGCAGCCGCGTCTGTGCCCAGCAGCCGGGTGTACCAATAGCGCGGGCGCAGGTGGCGGTGGGTGGTGGAAACGGCCGTTATTCCTGCCCCCTGGTTTTCCAAACGTTGCAGGGTAGGTTTGGGGCGGTTTTGGTGCCCCCACGACCAGTCGTTGCGAAACCAGATGTGGGGCAAAATGTGGAGTGGGGCGGGGTCGGGGGCGCGATTAACGGCCGTTATGCGGCACAAAATATCGGTTGGCGTTGCTTTGGCATATTCTACAAACACGTCAAAATACCGCTGCTGCTGCCAGGCTTCGCCCAGTGCGTCTATCAGCTCATATTCGGGGTCGTTGCGGCTTAAACGGCCGTTTGCCTGTTCGAGTGCCGCGTAGGGGTACGCCACCTGGGGATATTTGTAGAGCATTTTGGCGTAAGAATGGGTCGGTGTAGCGTCAAGGTAAAAATAATACTCCTTTACATCCTCGCCGTGGTTGCCCTGCGGCCCCGTCAGCCCAAAAAAGCGTTCCTTCAAAATGGGGTCTT
>JAGQGA010001279.1 GCA_020432595.1 Anaerolineales bacterium
AGGCAAAAAACCATAGGTTTCATTCTGATTTGAGTATAAATAGCTACGAAAAAGGCTTGTCGCTGAATAATTACCATGTTTTAATCTTGGGGGGGTTTTATATTGTCCGCCGCTGCCGAAGCGAGCAATGCGGGAATGTGGAATCGGAGCAGATTGAATTTTGGTAGCAGGTAAGGAAGAATCAGTGCTGTGGGTAGTTAGGGGTCTACGAAAACAACCTGTTAGGAACTTGCACGCAAAGGCGTAACGAAAAACGCTTTATCTTTGCCTTTGCGTGATCTCTTTAATCGTCTGCCTGATAATTTGTTCGTATACCCGTATTTAGCCAAAAGTTTGGCGATTAGCGTGGTTTATGTATAATTTAATCGTAAATTAAACCGCCCCACAATGAATTACCACATGGAAAAAAAAAAAAAAAAGAGGCGACAAATAAAGAAACGGACACCGAATGGTATCCATCTCTGTGCAATCAACCACATCCCGCGACCCCTGACGCGACCACAAGATATACAGACGGGACAGACCGAG
>JAGQGA010001280.1 GCA_020432595.1 Anaerolineales bacterium
CTCCACTGTGCCCGACGGCCCGATTGGCGTCGTTGCCATGGGCAGCCCTCATTTTTCCCTGGCGGAATTCGGGGCCCTGCTGCCGCTGTTGGACGAATATGCTGTTCACCCCGATGTCGAGTTCATCGTCTGCACCAACCGGTTTGTGCTGGCGCAGCTGGCTCGGAATGGCTGGCGCGAACGTCTGCAGGCGCATAATGTCCGGCTGGTAGTGGACACCTGTGTGGTGGTCACCCCCATCGTACGTTCCCAGGGCCGGGTGCTGATGACCAATTCGGGCAAGTTTGCCCATTACACGCCGGGCAACATTGGTTTGCAGGTGATTTTTGGCAGTCTGCGTGAATGTGTTCGTTCGGCGGCGCAGGGGTTTGTCTGGCGGGATGATAGTTTGTGGGGGATGGTATGAGCGGCTGGCAGGCGCAGGTTTTGGTGGCTGGCGAGGCCGATGGTGAAGGGTTATTGCTGACGGAGCTGTTGAGTCTGTGGGGTGGGCTGGACCCGGAGACCGGCCGGATCATCGATCAGCG
>JAGQGA010001281.1 GCA_020432595.1 Anaerolineales bacterium
TAAGTACAGCAACTACCAGCACGACCATGATAAGTGCTTCTTGGGAAATCCCGAGTGCCCTACCTGGAACGACAACCAGGATGCCAGATATGAATATGATGAAGGTAACGATCAAACCGAACCAAAAGGGGTGTTTTTCAATAAAAGTTTTCATGATAGTTTCTCCTTAATTTTTTGTGGGGCTTTTAAGCCTTTGCTAAATTACTTACAGCGTCAAAAAAGTTTTCTTAGTTTATTGTTTCTGCCTGTCATTCCGAGCGAAGTCTTCGGAGCGAGGAATCTCTCTGGTGAGTAATTCAGAGAGATTCCTCGGAGGACCTCGGAATGACAATTAAAAATTCAACTTGCTTTGTTAACGATGTACTAAAACCTAAACTGATAAGATTGTTTGTGTGGGCTAACTGTTGTGTTCAATTTCTATTTCAATATCCTCCTCCTCTTCTTCTTCTTGCTCGATTAGGTTTGCGGATACAAGGTGTAGGCCAAGATCACGGATGCGGCTGATGAGTCCGTATAGGGCTGATTG
>JAGQGA010001282.1 GCA_020432595.1 Anaerolineales bacterium
GCATTACTCCTGACCCACATCACGGCCCCGCAGGGGGGGCGCATCCTGGACCCCTGCGCCGGCGAGGGGACAGCCCTGGTGACCCTGGCCGGCGGTTTGGGCCTGGAGCCCTTTGGCGTGGAGCTGCATGAAGGGCGGGCTGAGGCGGCCCGCACGGCCGTGGCCCAGCTGCTGGCGGCGCGCCCGGTCGGGGCCACGCCGTCGATCACGGCCCCCACCACCCGCATCCTGCACGACAGCTACCACAACCTGGTCACTTCTCGCGGCGGTTACAACCTGCTCTACCTCAATTCCCCGTATGACCATGATGATGAGGACGGCGGCGACCGTGGCGACCACGGCGGTCGCCTGGAATACCAATGGCTGGTGCACACCCGCCCCTGGCTGCAGCCGGGTGGGCTGCTGTTGTGGGTCGTACCCCAGCATCTGCTGCGCCTGCGCAAAGCGACCCGCTACATTCTCTCCTGGTACGACCGGGTGCAGGTCTACCGCTTTCCCGACGACACCTACGACCAGTTCAAACA
>JAGQGA010001283.1 GCA_020432595.1 Anaerolineales bacterium
TGTGCGGAAGATGGTTATTGATTGCCTGGGCAATCTTGGTTTCTAAAGAACCAAAACCAGCCTGGTCATCACAAGTGAACGCTTCGCAATTGGTGCGGGCAAAGGCAACGATATTGGGATAGTGGTAGCGCAATTCGCGCTCATCCAGGGTGAAGGCTGGGTTTTGATCGATCTGGTTGATGACAACAATGATGGGGGCATCGGCGATATTGCCAATGAGCTTAAGCCAGTAGAAGAGGCGGTTGGCATGAGCATCTTCGCGGGAATTCAGAACCACCAGATAGAGGCTGCGCCGGGTGAGGAAAAATTGATGCGTATTGTGCATGATTTCTTGACCACCAAAATCCCACAGGTTGAGGCGGACAGACTGCTCGCTATTTGGTAAAGAAATTTGGCGGGAGCGGACGTTGATACCGTGGGTTGTGGATTCGGCATTGCTGAAAGAGCCATCGGTGAGGCGACGCAGCAACGACGTTTTTCCCACGCGCCCTTGCCCCACCAACAATAGCTTCGCTTCGTGAA
>JAGQGA010001284.1 GCA_020432595.1 Anaerolineales bacterium
CGCGGAGCCACAGTACTCAATGACATAACCAGTGCCGCCCGCAGTACCGATCTTGCCAATCAGCTTCAAAATCATGTCCTTGGCGGTAGCCCCCGGCTTGAGCGAGCCGGTAAACTCCACCTTGAAGGTCTTGGGCCGGGACTGGCGCAGGGTCTGGGTGGCGAGCACATGCTCGACTTCCGAGGTGCCAATACCGAACGCAAGCGTTCCGAACGCCCCATGGGTGGAGGTGTGGGAATCTCCGCACACCATGGTCAGTCCCGGCAGGGTGATGCCCAATTCCGGCCCGATGATGTGGACAATGCCCTGGTGTTCGCTGTCCAGATCGTACAGGGTGACCCCAAAATCCTTGCAATTCTTGCGCAGCGCCTCCACCTGGGCGCGGGAGATCGGGTCCTTGATCTCCGACCGATCATCGGTCGGCACATTGTGATCCATGGTGGAAAAGGTCAATTCAGGATGCCGCAGGGTTCGCCCGGTCAGCCGAAGCCCCTCGAAGGCTTGAGGGCTGGTGACTTCATG
>JAGQGA010001285.1 GCA_020432595.1 Anaerolineales bacterium
CGCTAGCGATCGCGTTTGCCTTGCTTCTGGCGAGATTTCTTCTTTTTGTGCTCCATTTTGCCTTGCTTGGCAGCCTTGGCCTTTTCGGCCTTGTGTTTATGGACACGTTCCTTCTTTTTGCGAATGCGTCTGGGTGTTTTCTTAAGCTGCTCCTCGTTTTCACTCATCGAAACTCTCCTCGCTTAGCGGCTCCCGTTGGTTGCCATGTGCGCACTGTAAAACTTTAGTGGCGAGGCGTGACAGTAACAAAGGGAAGCAAAACGGCTGATAAAAATCATAACATTATCTTTGCATGTCATTCCCGCGAAGGCGGGAATCCACTCTGGTAAATCTGCGTAATCTTTGATCTCTCACTGCGGCAGTCGCCGACTGTCTTGATGCCAACCGCTTTGCAGGCGGGCTGGCGTGGTGGGGTTGAACATATGGTGACGGCGCGCGAAATGAACGGCCGTAATTACCGCTAAATCCCGCAGCTGCACCGCTGAATCTGCCCCATTTCCCAACGGCTTGGTAAAGAAGTCC
>JAGQGA010001286.1 GCA_020432595.1 Anaerolineales bacterium
CCCAGTTGTTGGAGACGACCCAGTTGTTGGAGACGACCCAGTTGTTGGAGACGACCCAGTTGTTGGAGACGACAAGGGCAAGAAGCGCAAATAAATGACCGCTTTTAGCACCACCGACCTTGCCGCCATGCGGGCCACGCAAGAAGACCACATGATGGACACCTGCGTCCACGTCATCTACAGCAGCACCCAAGACCTGCACGGCCAGCCCGTGCCGTCCTGGGCAGATGGAGATACGCTGGCCTGTGGGGTCAAGATGGATCCCGGCATCGAGATACAGGTGGGCGCACAAACCGTGCGCGTGGATGTTGCGTTGCGGCTGCCCCTGGCGGCCTACAACGACATCAACCAAGCCGACCGCTTTCGCATCACCCACCGCTTTGGCGTGGCTCTCACCACCGCCGAAACCTATGAGGTGATCGGCTTGCCCCACCGGGGGCCATCTGGGTTGGTGCTCAATTGCAAAAGGGTGGTGGTGTAATGGCAAAGGTGCTGAAGAGCTGGGACGAACTAGAGGAGC
>JAGQGA010001287.1 GCA_020432595.1 Anaerolineales bacterium
GTCGCCAATCCTGTTGGCCCGGTAGGCGGCGTCTACGCTCGTGCGATGCATGAAACCGTAGGTGAGCCCCGACGTATGGGTGACGAGATCGATGACTTTCATCCGCCGTCCGGGCGGCTGGGTGACGAACTGGCCAGTGGTGTCCGACAGTAGACCGGGCAGGCCGGACGCATAGACGCCGAGTTTCTTCCATGAAGGAATATGTGTGTGCACGTCGTCGTCGAGGCCGAGCTTGCCTTCCTCAACGAGCATCATGAGCGCCACGGCGGTGATGGGCTTGGACATGGAGTAGATGCGGAAGATGGCGTCGTCGCGCAGGGGTGTTGCGCGCTCGATATCCATCATGCCGACCCGGGAGTCGTGTGCCAGTGCACCGTTGCGGTAGATCATCGCGTGGAAGCCGGGGAGGGCTCCGGAGTCCACGTAGCGTTCGGTCATCACCCGGTCCAGCAGTGCCAGCCGGGTGGGCGACATGCCTGCATCTTCGGCGAGTCCCATCTGTATTTCCCCTTCAGCGGTG
>JAGQGA010001288.1 GCA_020432595.1 Anaerolineales bacterium
AAATACGCCCAGGTGCGAACCATGCGGAACGTAACCGGGGCACAAGTCGCCCGCGCCCTGCTCGATTCGCAAGGACTATACCACATTGAAGTGGAGCGCGTGGATGGTTTTCTTAGCGACCATTACGACCCACGTGGCAAGGTGCTGCGCCTCAGCCCCGCCGTTTACGACACGCCCAGCATTGCGGCGGCCGGCGTAGCGGCTCATGAAATGGGTCATGCGCTGCAAGATAAAGCCAGCTACTTTCCGCTGCAACTGCGGAGCGCCATCGTTCCGGCAGCACAGTTTGGCAGCACGCTGGCTCCGTGGCTTTTTATGGGTGGGCTACTGCTCAACTTCACCACCCTGGCCTGGGTAGGTGTGATCTTGTTCGCTGGAGCCGTTGTCTTTACGCTGGTGACGCTGCCGGTGGAGTTTGACGCGACCAAACGAGCCAAACAGCTTTTGGTGAGCAACGGCATTTTGATTGGCGACGAAATCAACGGGGTGAACAAGGTGCTGGATGCTGCCGCGCTAAC
>JAGQGA010000128.1:0-1184 GCA_020432595.1 Anaerolineales bacterium
CCTGTAAATAGATGGATACACCAGCGCGATGGCTTTCTTGGTAGAGGGGGGTTTGTTTGGCTAAGGACGCATCGTAAGAGGCGGTCAGTAAATCCAAATCGCCGTCTTGGTCTATGTCGCCCCAATCTAAACTATAGGCATAGGCTGTAACCCCTATGAGTCGCTCTTCAACAAACTGCTCATTCCCCAAATTGCGCCAAAAACGGACATCGCCGTTGCGGGTGGCGATGACAATGTCAATCAAGCTATCGCCGTCTACGTCAACGGCCGTTACCGCACGCGCACTCCCCTCAAACAAAACAGATGGCCGAAAGTACCAGCCGCCACCGTTCCAAAAAATCTGGTTTGGCCCCAACAGATTGCCCATCACGATATCGAGATCACCATCGTTGTCTAAATCGTTTACGGCTACGCCTGACCCATTGCTGTAGAAAAAACCGATTCGCTCGACGGCCATTCCCGTTACATGGGGAAGCTCTCGTGCAACAAATTGCCCGCTGCAACCCGAGTCCGGCCACAGTTCCGTTTGTTGCACAGTCAAAGAAGGCGTGGCTTTGGCTTCTTCTTGCAGATTACAGCCCAGTAACAGAACCAGCAGGCCGATTAGAAGCAATCTCCAACCTCTCATTCGCTAACTCCCCTCTCTCGCCTGTATGAACCAAAATACGATTGACACAACAGCCATAACAAAAACGGCCGTTATCACCGTATTGCGTACAATCCAACTAATCGTTAATGTTAATCCCTCTGTCAGGTGTAAATGATAGTAGCTGTAGGCTACGCTCAAAGGGATCATCAGCGCTGCCGCTCCGAAAAAACCATATGCCCCCCACTTGCGCCGCCCCATCAGCCCTAGGATGGTTACTAACAGTACGCCCACAACCAGCAAACGGCCGATCAACAGCCACAATGGATACCCTAAATCTAATTCTGTTGTCAGGCCAAAAGCGGCACTTACAAACGTCATAAAAAAGATCAGCAGCAGTGACCATAAGATAAACAGCCCGCAGCCGGAGAAATGAGAGGAGCCTGATGTTTGCATACTGATCCAGTACAGTATTCAGTAGTCGGTTTACCGCATTAACTGCTACTGTTTACTGATTGGCTGTCTAAACTCCCCACGCTTGCCTGGCCTCCGCCATAGGCTGCACGGGCAAATGAGCCGCCGTATGCCCCTCACCGTT
>JAGQGA010000128.1:1284-10621 GCA_020432595.1 Anaerolineales bacterium
GTCTAAACTCCCCACGCTTGCCTGGCCTCCGCCATAGGCTGCACGGGCAAATGAGCCGCCGTATGCCCCTCACCGTTACGCCGCCAACGCTCATCCACTGGGTCACTCATGGGTTGAAAGCGAATGTCACAACTAAGGCGGAAGCGGTTGGTGAGATTTGTCGTGGAAGCGTGCATGGTGTGCATTCCAAACAAAATCACATCGCCAGCATAGAATTCACTGGTGAGCCACTGTCCGCCAAACTTTTCCACAATCTCCATCGGGTCTTTGCTAAACCAGCCCTCAATGAGATCGCGGTCTACATCCATACGGCCGTACGTATCCCGAATCCGCGCAAAACTGTCCAAACGGTGCGAGCCAACGCACATAGCCAACGTTCCTTGGTGCACAGGAATATCGCCAAATGGAATCCAGATTGTATGCAGATTAGCCGAACCACGCCCCATATAGACAAAATCAAAATGCGCGCCAGTGTATTCCTCATTTCCCACACCGCGCAGCCACTTGTAATTGTAGGTGAGTGTGGATTCACCAAAATAAGCGTTGAAAAATTCAAACAACGCTTCATTTTCTACTACAGCCAAAACATCAGGGTGATGGGCAATCCCCTTGCGCCCCATCATCTGCACCGTGCGGCCACCAGGCGGCATCACCCCTTCTAATATCGGCGTGTTAGGGGTCAGGGCCTCTTTTTCTTCCATATGCTCAAACACAGTGCGCCGCGCTCGCAGCACGGTCCCGCGGTCAATCAGCCCTCGCAGCAGCAGATAGCCATCCTCGGCCATGCGTTCATGCAAAGCCGCTACATTACCTAACAAGTCACTGCTGTCGCGCAGCACCCCCAAATCCTCACTAGGGAACTCCATGTTGCGATAGCCAAAACGAATTTTCATGGTTGTACCTCTCTAATCACCCATTACCAATTCGACCTGCATTTCTAATTCGGCCGTTCCACCTTCATTCACCCAGACACCGCACGTACCCCCTCGTTCGCTCTCGCCCATCTCAATCTCACTGCCATCCATCCGCAGCACAGGTTTGTACCACTTATACACCTGTTGGGCTTCCCCTACAATATAATGACCAATCAACGCTCGCCGGAAACGATCTGAGGTGTTATTAGGCAAACTACCATGCACAATCTGCCCATTAAAAAACAAGACATCCCCTGCTTGCATTATTACGGGGACTGCCTCTACTCCCTCTGGTAATGGCACAGTCACATCGGTAAAACTTTCCTTTGTATCAGCTTCTATCGTGCAAAGTAACGGCCAAATATGACTACCTGGCACTACTCGCAAGCAACCATTCTCATCATCACAATCATCCACCGCCATCCAGGCCGCCATACAGGTTCCCGGCTGTACCCGCAAATAATATTGGTCTTGGTGCAAGGCTTGCCCCCGCGCGCCTGGCGGTTTGAAATAAAACATGGTTTGTACAGCAAGCGGTTCCTCGCCTAAAACGGCCGTTATCACTTCATTCAACCGTGTATCAATCAACCACTGCAAACTAACCTCATCCCGCCGATGAGGCTGCATAATGCGCGGATAAATATACAGTGGGTCATTCGTCGCAAACTGCCTCTGATCCTTCCCTACATTCTCCCGCAACCGCATTCCCTCAAAATGTGCCTTAAAGGAAGCCACTTCGGTCTCGCTGAACAAACCCCGCATGACCAAGAAACCCTGCTCGTTATAATCTTGGATTTGCTGCTCAGAAACCATCACCCACCTCACTTCTTATACAATGAGCATCGCCATTGCTGATGATGCCCATCAATATCAGATGTCACGCTATTCAATTATTGAGGAACTTGGTTCTTGACGTTTACCCTTTCGTGCCAGTCAAATTAATACCTTCAATAAAGGTACGTTGAGCAAAAAAGAAAGCAATAATAACCGGCAGTGCAACCATTGCGCTGACAGCCATCAGATAAGGCAAACAGCGCACACAAGTGCCAACATCATTGGCTCGGGTATTAAGGAGATCAATGCCCAAAGCCAAGGGGTAATTTTCTTGGGTACGAATAAATAGTTTCGGCCCCAAATAATCATTCCAGGCCCACAAGAAGCGGAATAAGGCCACAACAGCTAAAGCCGGTTTAGACAAGGGCAGAATGATGCGAAAGAGAATGGTTAACTCATTGGCTCCGTCAATACGTGCCGCTTCAGATAAGTCTTCGGGGATGGACCTAAAGAATTGCCTAAGCATGAAGATGAAGTAGGGGTGACCAAACAGGGCAGTGACGGCCCAAAACTTGTAGGTATCAAGCCAGTCGAGGGCTTTGAGGGTGATGAAGACAGGAACCATTTTGACAGCCCAGGGCAACATCAGCGTGAGCAGCACTAGCCAGAAGACATATTCCCGCCCTCGCCAAGGGATTTTGGCGAAACCATAGGCCACAACTGTGGAAGAGATGACGGTGATGATGGTGACAGGAATAACAAAACGGAAGAGCGTGTTATAGGTGAAAGTATTGAAGGGAAGAAGGTTCCAGGCGTTTATAAAGTTTTCCCAAAAGGCGGGGTTGGGGACGAGGACAGGGGGAATGGTGAAAACCTGGGGGTCATCTTTGAGGGCAGAGGAGAACATCCAGTAGATGGGAAAGATGAAGCTGGTAGCTAGGGGGATGAGGATGGAATACTTGAGGATTTCGATGACGATTTGCCCGATGGTTCGCTTTCGTTTGTCCTCTTGAACACGTTGGGCTTGAGAGCTGTTTTTTTGAACGGCCGTTGTCATTCCTCACCTCCATAATATACCCACCGTGCTGATGATCGGAACATCAACACCGTAAAGAGTATAATAATAATCAAAATCACCCAGGCAACGGCTGAAGCCTTGCCCATACGGAAGTTGATAAAGGCACTGCGATACAAGAAGACCAATAGAAACTCCGTTGAATTCATTGGCCCTCCCTGCGTCAACAGCCAGGGAATTGTGAACTCTTGAAAGGCTGACACAAACCCCGTAATCATATTAAACAAAATAATCGGCGATACCATCGGAATCGTCACATTCAACATCTTCTGCCACGATGAAGCTCCATCTAGGCTGGCTGCCTCATATAAACTACGCGGTACATCCTGTAGAGCTGCCAGAAAAATGACGACTGCCGCCCCTTGTGTCCAAATTAGCACCAAGATCAACGATGGTTTCGACCAAGCCGGACTTGATAAGAAAGGGATAATTGGCAATTCAAAGGCGCGCAAAATGCCATTAATCGCGCCAAATTGCACATTCATTAAAAATTGCCATACCATTGCCGAAGCTACAGCTGGCACAATCGCTGGCATGTAAATGACCCCCCGAAAAAACGTCCTTCCCACAATTTTCTGGTTTAACAAATTGGCAATTAGAAAGGCAAAGGCAATACCCAAAGGCACGCCAAAACCTACATAATACAGCGTGTTAATCAGCACCTGTGGAAAATTCGGGTCTGTTGTAAACAAATCAATATAATTTTTCGCCCCCAGAAACACAGGCTCCCGAATCAGATCGTAGCGGGTTAAGCTGTAATAAAATGAAGCTCCTAGTGGATAAAGCTCATAGGTTAAGAAGCCAACAAGCCAGGGGGCAATAAAAAACAGCCCCCACCTTAAATTATGCTTTTCCTGAACTGATAGCGGCTTTCGTTTGCTTGGCGAAAAAAGTGACATCTGATTTCCCCTCTTCAAGCGCGGTCATATCCTAAGATAATTAAGTAATTGAGCAATGACTCAATTACTTAATTACCAATTACGAAATATAACCACGCTTAACTAAAAACTAACTCAAACCTTGCGCTTCCCATTCTGCTACGGCGCGTTTTTGTAACTCGGCAACAGCATCAGTTGGGCTCATCAGGTCACGATAAACCTGTTCTTTCAACTCATCCCACTGCCCAGCCACGTACCAGTGAATGGGTGAACGACGGCCAACCAGCCACTCATCTACCTCAGACACAGCATCTACATAGAAGCGTAAGCCAGGGAAAGCATCTGCATCCACATTTTGTAGATAGGAAGTCTTACCCGTCAACCAGCCAACCTCAGCGAAGATGATGTCTAACACTTCATTGGTATGCAGCATTTCAGACATCTTGAACATGCCTTCCACATTTTGCCCATCTTTGTAAAGCTGCACATAGTGTGGGCCAGTTGCCATGACTTTTGTGCCAGCACGGCTGGCAGGAACAGGTGCCCAAGTGGCTCGGTTATGCTGGGCTACCTCTGGCTTTTGGATTTGAGTTTCCCCAGGATGCCAATAGCCTTCAATAATCATAGACTGCACTTCAGCATTATAGGCTGCACCCCAGGTGCCTTGCCCTTCTACCGAGCGCATACCAGCCATATTGTCTGGTCCCGCAAAACGATAGAACTCACCAAAAGTATTAGCGGCTTCGGCCATACGTGGATCATCTAAGTGGAAAGTGTGTTCTTCATCATTCCACCAACGCAGGCCATGTGAGAAGGCAGGGAAGTCTGGCTCACCAGCCATTGCATCATAGGGATCAATTCCCAAGCGTACCAGGTTGCCTGCACTGTCAAACTGGGTAAGGGCTTTATGCCACTCTAACAAATCTTCGAAGGTTTGGGGAGGATTGTCAGGATCAAGCCCTGCTTCTTCTACATGCTGAGCATTGTAGTTAAGTCCCCACCAAATGTACGATTCAATGCCGATAACACCAATCATTTGACCATCGTACTTGGCACCTTCTACTAGGGCGGGGGTCATATCATTTAGGTCAATGATGGAGCTACCTGCAACGAGATCATCAACTGGAATAGCAACACCACGTGCCCAGAAGCCGGGGTAGTCAGTGTTGGAACCGCCATCCGGTGGTTCACCAGCGGCAAAGGCTGTCAGGAATTCTTCTTGGCTTACATTGTCACGCCAAACGAGTGTGTCGCTGCCAAGATGTTCTTTTACAGAACCTAACTCGGCCATTTTTTCGACAGCTGGGGTAAAGTTGCCCCAAGCGTACCACCAGTTAATTTCTTTGCCTTCAGCCGCAGGGGCTACCTCTTCACTGGTAGTTTCTTCTGCTGCCGTTTCTTCAGCCGTTGTTTCTTCCGCAGCTTCTTCTGCACCACCGCCGCCGCTACTGCAGGCGGCTAAAACAGCCGCTCCTGCTGACAACCCACCCAACCGCAGAAAGTCACGTCGGGATACATTTCCCTTTGGATTTTTCATTTCTTTCATATTTCTTGCTTCTCCTCAAAATAATTAAGTAATTACCCAATTACCTAATTACTGAGCTACCAATTTTCACGAAAATAATGAACCTTTTGCTCGCTAACCTATCTTCAATAATTACCTCCTTCACCGCTGTTGCTTCCATCAGTCTTTGACGGAACTTGCGCGGATGATAAGTTGTGGTGGGGTTTGCAGAACTTGGGTTTCGGCCGTTTCCTGATTATTGTGTGCTTGTATGAGCCGATCCAGTTCTTGCACGAGGAGACGGCCGTTTTCCACCAAACTCTGCCGTATCGTCGTTAACGAAGGACAAAAATAAATCGCTTCGGGAATATCATCAAAACCAACAACGCCTAATTCTTGGGGTACAGACAATCCTAATTCTTGCGCTGCCTTAAGGATCCCTAATGCCATTTGGTCATTAGAAGCAAAAACAGCGTCAATATCCGGACGCTGTTGCAGTAATTGTTGTAATCCTTGGTAGCCAGATGCCGCTGTCCAGTCCCCCTCAAAAACAAGATCCTGATCGGGCGATGAAACTGTCTTTTGCCAACCAGCCAACCGCTGGACAGAAATCCACTCATCCATGGGGCCGGTAATGATTGCCACTGTGTTGTATCCCTGCTCCAATAGATGGCGTGTGGCTCGTTGTGCTCCCACAAAGCTGTCGGTATGCACGGCTGATAATCCCTCTGCCTTCAACTCTCCGCCTATAACTACCGGTATGGGCAAATTCCGTAACTTGGCAGTGACTTGCTCATAGCTATCATTCTTGCTAACGGCCGTCCAGATAATGCCATCCACCGGCTGTGCCATCATATTTTGCAAAATTCCGTCCAGTACCGACTCATCCTGCTCATGAAGCAAATTAAGCGAGATTGTGTATCCGGCTGTATATGCCTGCTCATCAATGCCAATCAGCGTGTGCGAAGGCCCCACATGACGAATATCGGAGCTAATTACACCAATCGTCTTAGTGCTTCCACTAGCCAAGCCGCGTGCCAATCGGCTTGGCTGATAATTACTGTTTTCCATGATTTTTTGGATGCGGAATCGCGTTTTGGGGGAGACATCTGGGCGATTATTGAGGACGCGGGAGACGGTTTGCTTGGAAACACCAGCCTGTTTAGCAATCTCTTTGATGGTAATACGGCCATTTTGGGACATAGTTCCCGCTCAAAATAAACTCAATGTTGTGATGTAAAGCGCATCCTCTTCTCTTTCCGTTACCGGTCTCGAAAATGTAACATGTTCCCTAGCGAACGTCAAATAATCCCCAAAAAATTAGTTGGGTTTTGTACAAAACGCACAAAACCCTCAACGTTTCTCAATAATTCCCTGTAGTTGATCCGCCTCAATCACTACTTCTGGTGCGAATAGATCACTCGCTAAATATTGCAGCAAACTAAACCGCATTTGCCGTGCGACCAGCCGCTCATCCAAACGGTTTTCCAAGTCCATGGAACAGACCATCAAACGTCCTCCATTCATCTGTGCTTCAAACAGTAAACCTAAGCGATGTGCTTCAAACCAGGTATCAATGGGCTGGATTAACGGCCGTAATGTCCCCACCAGCCCGTCCAGCACCATCGCCTGCGACCCATGAATTAGCTCCCACCATTGCCAATCGCTGTGATATGTCGTGGGAAAATGGGCAAACAGCGGATGTGCTGGATCGCAGACAATGCCCAATGTGTGCGGTTGCTGCCCCTGTGTCCAGCTTGTGTTCCAAAAGACGCTGGAAAAACCAATCTGCGATGCTACTTTCACTTCATCTGGTGGTACCAAATAGAGTGCTTTGCCCCCCTGTGCTAAATGATCTAACGTTGCCTCATCTAGCTCATGGGTGATGAGCAGATCGTCGGCAACGGCCGTTTCTACCTCATCGGCAAACAACCACACCGCCCAATCATTCTCCGCCTCGTATTCTGCTACGCCTACCACCAGCGTATACGCCTGCGCGGACACACAATCAGCTAAACTGACTTCTATCTTGCCACAGCGGTTCAATTCACCCGCCACAATCGTTTGCGGTGCCAATTCACCTGACTGAACGGCCGTTCCGGCTCCATCCTCCAGTTGCCAATACACCACTGCATCCACCAAATCGGCAGCCCCAAAATGAGCAATGTCGAGAACGGCCGTTAACTGCTCACTCACCCGCCAATACCGCTTTTCCAATCGCGCCAACGGCACCGTCGCCCCAGAAAACCTGCGAAATCCCTCCGGCGACACATACGGCTTACTATCCCAAAACGGGTCTACCACGCCCACCAGTGCCGTTCCCTGCCCCGGAAAATCATGCAAATCCAGCAGTTGGAAACCGCCAAAACCGGGCGTACGCAAGGCCGATTCAATCTCTTCCTTGTAACACAGCGTCTGCAACTTGCCCGAAGCCATCAAAAACTCCCGTGCCTGATCGCCCATATGATTCGCTTCCAAAAAGTCGCGGAAAATCTCAAAATTCTTGGCCTTCAGATGACCCGTGTACTTTTCAATCTCGGCAAAATCAGGATAGACACACCATTGCCCAATCTCATGGCTCACAATCGGCTGATTCAGCTTCTCTACCCAATCCGTGTAATCGGTCACTGTTTCCGGCGGCTGGCCGTTGATGCGCGAATTTAGACCCGCCCCCCACGCTTGGATACGAGGCCCATAAAAATTGTGATAATCATTCTCAGGAATCAGAGGCCAACCTGCCCCGCTGGTGTGGATGCGGCGGGTATCATGCCCACGCCAATAATTGACCCACATCCCCAAATAACCCACGTCATCCCCCGATGGCTCATTGCCGTAAGCCATCATTAAGAAGGAAGGGTGGTTGCCATAGGCGGCCACGATTCGCTTCCCTTCTTCATACAGCCAGCTATCCAGTGGCCGCCCTTCCCCAATGGTCGCACCTTGATTAGCCCATGAGGAACATTCGACCTGATAGTAAAAGCCTAGCTCATCCGCCGCCACAAAGGCCGCTTCTGGCGGGCAATGGGAATGAAAACGAATGTGGTTTAAGCCATATGATTGGCACACGCGAATGACGCGCTTCCATTCATCTACTTCTATGGGGGGATGACCCGTTAGCGGAAAGATGGAGCATTCCAGCGTACCCCGCAGGAAAATTCGACGGCCGTTTAGCACCAATCGCTTTTCCTCCACCCCCACTTCCCGCAAACCAAAGCTTTCCATCACCCGATCTCGCCATTCGCCCGCCTTCAATTGACAGTCCAACTGATACAGCGCAGGCGAAAACTCATCCCATAATTGTGCCTCATCTCCCAGCACATAATTGAGATGCAGCGTTGTGCCTTCGCGTGGAATCGTAACCTCTTTCTCCAGCTCTGCAGCCTCATGGATGGCATCCGAATTATAGCTTTTGGCCTGCAACCTAATCTTCCCTTCTACAATTTCCCCCGTCTTGTTGCTAATGCAGACCTCAACCAGCACCCGTTTCGTCTGCACATTGGGGTAAATCTGCACCGATTCAATCCACACCGGATCACTAGCCTGTAGTTCCAGCCGGCCTGCTAACCCATTCCAGTTCCCCTGCGTGTGATCCGACATGCTGTGGGCGTTTGGTCCCACGTTGATAATCATGCGGTTGTCTACCCGCACCGTCAGGCGATGTTTGCCGGGGGAAACGGCCGTTTCCACTGCGTACACATGCGGCGTAGCCAAACTCAAATCAGAACCCAGCTCCACATCATCCCACCACACCCGGCTCTGCCAATGGGAGCGTTCCAAAAAGAGCGTCAGCCGCTTCCCCGCCCATGCCTCTGGAATCTCAACTTCTCGCTGATACCACGCCGCCCCCATGTAATATTTGTCCGGTGTCAGCCAGCAGGGGAACTTCACATTCCCTGGTTCCCGATAAGGGGCATACCGCTCGTCGGTAAAAAAGGATGGATCAAACATGTCGCCAATCCATTTTGTCTCGATTGTTACCTCATCGCCAAACCCCTGTGCCTGCAAAATGCCCGGCAGTTGAATTTCTTGCGTCAACGGCCGTTGCCACCACGCATCTGCCACGCCCCGATCCTCACGATCCAATTCAAATCCCCAGTGTCCACTCAAATCAATCGTCATGACCTTAACTCCTGTTTGCTAACATCCGCTCATGCACCAGCGTGCCCACATGATTCCTATCCAACGCCAACAC
>JAGQGA010001289.1 GCA_020432595.1 Anaerolineales bacterium
GGTTCAGGTAGACGTTGACAAAGCTGCGCAGGGTGTCTCCTTCGAACAGGTGCGGGCGCAAATCGGGATACTGGTCGGTTAAATCGGCCAGGGCCGACCCGACCGTGCCGCCATTGACGGTGACTTGGCCATTGTTGCCGGTATACGGCCGTAACGGTGTAGGAATACGAATGGTTGCCATGAAATGAAATCCTCCAGAATCATGAAGTTTGTCTTTTTGTGTTAGAGGAGAACTGGAGATTAGAGACTACAGACTTTCAATCTCCAATCTCCAATCTCTAATCTCCAGTCTCCACAATCATCTCTTCCACAAACCCAGACCGGTCCGCCAACAACTGCCATGACTGGCTGTATGTCGGCTCGCCTTCCCAGATTTGCGTGATGATGTAGGAATAGCCCGGCCAGGTCGCCCAGGCCAGGTCGCGCGGCGAGGCGACCGGCGGATGGTCGGGGTGGCTGTGAAAAATGCCAATCACATCCAGGTCGCGGCGCATGGCTTCCATTTCGGCCTTCAGCAT
>JAGQGA010001290.1 GCA_020432595.1 Anaerolineales bacterium
TGGCAACTAACGCTACCCCTGCCATTGCCGGAACCAGCCGCACGGTGGCATCCGTTAGCCCTACCACTTGGCTAATCAAGGCGGTGAGGCTGAAATAGAGTGGGCTGTAAACGGCCGTTGTCATTCCCCCCGGCTGCCAAAATTGCCACACCGCCAGCCCATTCTCCGCTTCGCTGGGCGACAGCGGCAACTGCGCCAAATTTGCCAGCCGCAAAACCGCCGCCAGCCCCACCAGCAGCAGCAAAAGCCCATCGGCTATGGTGAGGACAGGGAGGGAAAACGGCCGTTTTGTGTCATGGTCTACTGCTAAGTCTGTCATGTGAAATCAGGAGATTAGAGATTGGAGATTGGAGATTATGAACCCTCACAATCTCCAATCTCCAATCTCCCAATCTCTATCCTCTTGGCTCCCACCGATAAATCGTTACCGAATTGTTTTGGTAAACAACGGGCAATTGTTCGGCAAACTTTTCCATCCCGTTGCTGCCATACGTCGTGTGTTCCAGCGGACCAACAT
>JAGQGA010001291.1 GCA_020432595.1 Anaerolineales bacterium
GGTAAACGGCCGTTTTCCTTTGGGGGCCAACGGCCGGGCGCAAACGCTGAATGCTGCCAATGGGGTGGTGCTGACGGTGGCCGAAGCGGAGACGGAGCTGCTGTTGGGCGTGACCATTGTTGCCCCGCACGCCAGCGACCTCATTGGCGAGGCGGCCTTAGCGATTGAAATGGGGGCTACACTGACCGATTTGGCGGAAACGCTGCACCCGCATCCAGGGCTGGGTGAAGCCCTGCTGGAGTCGGCGGAGGCGGCGCTGGGGCGGGCGGTGCATATTTTGACGCGCTAGTAGTCTGTCAGAAAAAGAATTTTGGGACGCAGATTTCCCTGATTTTGGAGCATATAATGGCTAAAATCAGGCTCAATCCGCGTTTGTCCGTGTTCGTCCGCGTCCTATTTTGACTTCTCCGGCAAGCTACTAGCTGTTTTTGTAACGGCCGTTATCAATTTATCATCGTCGCGTCATTGTATTGTGCTGGGCTTTATTGGGGAGCCGGGTACGATTGTGCCAGATTG
>JAGQGA010001292.1 GCA_020432595.1 Anaerolineales bacterium
TTTCATGCATGACGGACTGACCACAAATGTCATGTGCAAACGACGATCACGGATTTTGGCTCACCCAGGGAAGAAAAATATGGTTGATGAGATGCGGGCACACTCGTGCGCAGCGTAGCATGGCGCCACGCTGGATACCACGACGATCAGCACCTTTTTAGGGTGAGGATCGTCATCAAACTACTTGTGGTACTTTTCGTTGTTGCGGATGGTGAAGGCGCGGTAGAGCTGCTCCAACAGCACGACGCGCACCAGTTCGTGGGGGAAGGTGAGGGGGGAGAGGGAAAGCTGCTCGTGGCTGGCGGCGAGGACGTCGGCGGAGAAGCCGATGGGGCCGCCGACGAGGAAAGCGAGACGGCCGTATACCCCCAATCGCTCCTCCAGCCAGCGCGCCAGCCCGGGGCTGTCCAGCTGCTTCCCGTCCGCCGTCAGGCTGATGATCCGGCTGGCGCCGGATGCCGCCTTGAGCAGCTGTTCGCCTTCGCGCTGCACGGCCACGGCGTCTGGCAGGCTCT
>JAGQGA010001293.1 GCA_020432595.1 Anaerolineales bacterium
GAAGGCTGCGCCGCGCAGTGAATAATCATGTCAAATGAATGCTGTTGAAACAGCGTAAAAATTGCTTCGCGGTCACGAATATCAATGTTGTGGTGGGTGAAATGGCTGGTCGCCTCCTGCAAACGCGCCAAATTCCACAGCGTGTCGCCACCGGGGCCAAAAAACACCGCCCGCATATTGTTGTCCACACCCACTACCTGCGCCCCGCGCTGGTCATAAAAACGAACGGCCTCCGAGCCAATCAGCCCATTTGAGCCAGTTACTAATACTTTCAATTGATTACCCTATGATGAAAACAGGACGCAGATTTGCCTGATTTTCCTGATCGTTTTGCTTATTTTATGATCCAACAATCCACATGT
Organism: Anaerolineales bacterium; assembly: GCA_020432595.1. Next base: position 363 of record JAGQGA010001293.1, read on the forward strand.
CATACCCGCGAAAGCGGGTATCCAGTTTGGCGATGTTGGATACCCGCCTTTGCGGGTATGACACCTATATATCAACATTAAAAAAAGGATTTGGGCTTGACTTATATCTGAGGATTCCAATCCTCGTTCTTCGGCTTGGTCTGAAGAGCGAG
>JAGQGA010001294.1 GCA_020432595.1 Anaerolineales bacterium
CGTTGACAGGCAGCCCACCCTGGCGGCTGGAAAGCTGGCTGAGTTCGAGGGTGGGGAGGAGTTGAACGGCCGTTAACCCCAGTGCCATCACCCCACCCAGTATAAACGGCAGCAGCAAATAGGACGCGGACAAACGCGGACGAACACGGACAAATCCGCGATAGTTGTGCCACAGGTTAGTCAACAGCCACACCCCCAATCCCACCACCGTAACAAACACCGTTTGCGTATGCCCCGCGAGCAGTTGCAGGGCAAACAGCCCCGCCAACCACCACGCCTGCCGGCCCACCAATCTCCAATCTCCAATCTCCAATCTCCCTGCCACCACAAAAAACCACGGCAGCCACACCATTCCCTGCAATTGGTTGACGTGTTCTACCTGTGCCGTGACATAGCCGCCGAGGGTGAAGGAAACGGCCGTTAACAACGCCCCCATTTGCCCCAACCTCAGCAGCCGTCGCCCCACCCCGTATGCTCCCAACCCACCAATGACAAGATGAAGCAAAATAGTGG
>JAGQGA010001295.1 GCA_020432595.1 Anaerolineales bacterium
GTCAGAAATTGGGCAGCTTGAAGCATTGAGACGACTTACTCTTCATATTAATCAACTAACAGACATTGCCCCCGAAATCACACGGCTAAAAAAATTGGAAACGCTCTGGCTCGAAAACAACCCAGAGTTGTCTATCCCGCCAGAAATTTTGATGCAAAGAAATAATGCTCAAGCTATTTTAGATTACCTGAGTGAGCAACAAGAGGCTCCGGCACGCCCACTGAATGAAGCCAAGCTTATCATTGTGGGGCAAGGGGGCGTAGGCAAAACTTCCCTCGTCAAGCGGCTGCTGGGGCAGGAGTTTGACGAAGCCGAAAATCAGACGGAAGGGATCAATATCGAAAACTGGTCGCTGGAGGCTAATCGCCCGCAGCAGGGTGTTGTGCCCATTGCCCTCAACATCTGGGATTTTGGCGGGCAGGAAATTATGCACGCCACCCACCAATTTTTCCTCACCAAACGCAGCCTCTACCTCCTCGTCCTCGACGCCCGCCAGGGGGAAGATGAGGGGC
>JAGQGA010001296.1 GCA_020432595.1 Anaerolineales bacterium
CTCGGCTTCGCGCGCCGCGGCTTCGGCATCCTCGGCGGCCGCGGCATCGGCCGTTTCGACGACGTCGTAGCCGGCGCGACGCACCGCCGCCACCAGCTCGGCGCGCCCCGCCGCGCCGGTCGCCACCTGCACCGTCGCCCGCTCGTTGGCATAGTTGACGTTCACGTCCAGCACGCCTTCAACCTTGTTCAGCGCGCGTTCGATGTTCGCGGCGCAGTTGGCGCAGGTCATGCCCAGCAGCGGCAGCTCCAGCGTCGCCGTCGGAATCTCGTAGCCTGCCCGCTTGACGCGCTCGATAACGGCTGTTGTCGCTTCCTTGCCGCTGACCAGCGCCGGATCGTAGGTAAATGTCACCTTCTCGCTGGCAAAATTCACCGTCGCGCCGGTCACGCCCGCTACTTTCTTCGAGTTCCGCTCCACCGCCGCCACGCAGTTGGCACACGTCATGCCCAACACCGGCAGCGTCATCTGCTTCTCTTCGCTCATCTCACCCATCTCCCAGGCAAGCCGCC
>JAGQGA010001297.1 GCA_020432595.1 Anaerolineales bacterium
CCCTTCACCCAATAGATCGGGAAACACCGCCTGCCCAATCTCATTTAGCTCCTGCAAATGAGCGTTGCCATTGGTTGCCGCCACCAGCCGTCCCCCCGGACGCAGCACCCGCCGAATCTCTTGCAGCCCTTTGTTGAGGTCTGGAACATGGTACAGCATATGGTTTGCCACTACCAAGTCAAACTGCTCATCAGAAAACGGCAGTTCCTCCACATTCGCCACGCGAAATTGAAACTGCCCATCGGTACCCAATAACGCCGCCTCCGCTTCCGACACCATGCCGGGGGAAAAATCAGTCAGCGTAATTTGGCACCCCACCGGAATACGGTGCAAATGCCGCCGCCACAGCCAGCCAGGCCCTGCCCCCACTTCCAGCAACTGCATGTTGGCCGTCAGCGCCAGCTTATCCAGCACCCAGGTAAACCAATCAGCTGATGCCGTACTAAAGCGGCGATGTAGCTCCGCCCGTGCGTTCAAATTGCTCGAATCTTTATATTGGCTACCACGCAG
>JAGQGA010001298.1 GCA_020432595.1 Anaerolineales bacterium
ATCAACCCCTTGAATGACCCATAAATAAAAAATCCGCGTTAATCCGCCTAAATCCGCGTTAGGCCATCCCAAAGAAATAATGATCCTGTTGTCATTCCCGCCTTCGCGGGAATCCATGCTTGTGCCGGAGTGGATTCCTGCCTTCGCAGGAATGACAGGCAAATTTATGGGTAATTAAATTTTTGAAATGGCCTTATCCGCGCATCCATTTCTTTCTCTAACAAACCGTTGACACCAATCACCAGCTGTCAAACTCACCGGGTTCAACAGGATGCTGTTTATAGCCTGCCTCATGCTGCTGCTCCATCGCTGCAATTTTCATTTGCCTTAATGCTTGCTGTAAAGCATAGCGCATGAAGGCGGAACGGCTCATCTTTAGCTCTCGAACGGCCGTATCTGTCATCTCCAACAGTTCCTCACTAATCGTTACGTGAATCGTTTTGGTCGTCATACCCAACTTCACCCATATGATAAACTTTCTATCAACCCATCACCACGCCGCCCAGCCGC
>JAGQGA010000129.1:0-3730 GCA_020432595.1 Anaerolineales bacterium
GTATCCACCAGCCCCAGTTCCTTCAGCAGCGCCAAATGGTGTGAAACCGTCGGCTCCTTCAAATCCAGCATCAATGCCAGCTCACCTACGTTGCGCTCCTCGTTTGCCAGCAGCCCCAAAATTTGCAGCCGATTTTTGTTACCCAACACCTTAAAAAATTGTAGCAGTTGTTCAAATCGTTCGTCGTCGCTCATCACACACCACCTTCTTTCAAAAATATCTAATTAGAAATAAATCTAAATAGATTTTAGTCGAAATAGTTTGGCTGTCAATCCTCCAAGAGGCTTTCATGTAACAAGTAACAGATAGCAAGTTTTGGTATCAAATAAAACTTGCCACCTGCAACCTGCTACTTGTCATCAGCCTGCACGAACATTTTTTATGCACAACCTACTCGCCAATGCTACAATCCATCCATGACAACCACCCAACTTGTCCTGCAAATTGGTCTCTACGGGCTGGCCCTATGGCTAGGGCTATACCTCATTGCCCGCGATGTGGGCAGCCTACGGCTGTGGTTGGCGGGGCTGGGGCTTGTCAACTACGCCATCGGCCTCGCCCTCGACATCCTCAGCCAATACGCCCTCAGCGGCGAAAGTTCTCTTTCGCTTTTCATCTGGCAGCGTCTTTTTGTCTTTCTGCCTGCCGCCTGCTGGATTGCCCTGCTTGTCTATCTCATCCCCGGCGAACAGGCACTACAAGAACGGCTAGAACAGCATCCTCGACCAACGGCCGTTTTGCTCATCGCCACCCTCTTCTTCATGCTCGGCATCACCTTCCTCATGTTCCCCTTTAGCTGGCTCCCTCGCACCCTCGTCCTATTCGCCATCGGTGGCGATCTACTGCTGCTGGGCATCGTCATCGCCGTTATGGATGCCTTCGACCAGGGAGAAGCACTCCTTCCCCACTTTCTGCGCTCGCTCGACTATGCCTTTTTTACGGCTCTCCTTTTTGGCGGCCAAATCGTTTTAGTAATGGCTTACGGGATCGGTGTCACCTATGCCCTGCTGCTACTGCTGCTCACTACCATCGCCGCCGCCATTCTGCTGCAAACCTTTGCCGACCCTTTCCAATCCTTCTTTGACCGCTTCGCCTTTTTCAATACCCCGCGCCTGCGCCAAGAGCGCAGCAACCTGCGTGCCCAATCCGATGCCCTGACCCGCAGCGACGACGCGCTCCAGCTAGACAAGATTGATGGCGACACGTTTACCCGCTACACGCGCCAGGCACTTAGCCAAATGGGTAATCTTCCCCATTTAGCCCGCAGCCCACTAACTCGGCTGCCATTGATTGCCCACCGCCTCCAGCAAAACGGCCAGCCTACCGACACCCTGACGCGGGCGGGCGAACTGCGGCTGGTGCTAACTGAAAGCATTGAACGGCTAAAGCCACCGGGCGAAGCTGATTTTGGCACCACGGATGAGTGGCGGCATTACAACGCGCTCCACTATCCCTATGTGCGCGGGTTAAAGCCGTATAGTCGTCGGCTGCTGTTGGGGGAAGCAGAAACGGCCGTTCTTCCCATTCTCGACTGGTTCCGCACCCAGGTTCCCCAACGCACCCTCTACAACTGGCAAAACGCCGCCGCCGCCCTCGTTGCCCGTGACCTGCGTGAACGGTCGCGGCGGGTGGGGGTTAACGGCCGTTAAGGAACTAGAAGTTCAACTTTTCAGAAGAAGTTGAACTTCTTCCGTAACCAGACAGGATTGACAGGATTGAACTTGAAAATCCTGCAAAATCTTGTCAATCCTGTCAAAAAACATCCCACTGGCACCAGTTGGCACCACTTTTCCTCGCTTTGGCACCACCAAATCCCCTATCCTCCAGCCATCAAGGAATCACGTGCCAGGTTGCAAATGGCTATCCACAAACCTTTGCAACCTGGTTTATCCACAAATGGAGGTTTTTTATGACTGCTATACAAACTGTTCCCGACAATTCCCACTTTCTGCGCCAGGCACTGCGTGGCAACGCCCTTTTCTCTGGCCTTAGCGGGCTAATATCGCTACTGGCGGCCAGCAGCCTGAGCAATTTCACCGGGATTGAACAAACGGCCGGTTTCCCCATTCTCGCCCTCATCCTCATCCCCTACGGCCTGCTCCTCTTCTGGGCTGCCCGGCAACCCGTGCTGGATGTAAGGTTGGCAAAAACGGCCGTTGTTCTCGACGTTCTCTGGGTCATCGGCTCCATCATCCTGCTCGTTGGCGGCTGGCTCCCCCTCACCCTCGCGGGCAAATGGACCATCGGCCTCCTCGCCGAAGCCGTCGCCACTTTCGCCATCCTCCAAGCCATCGGCCTCCGCCGCCTCACCCACTAATGCCCCGCAGAAGTTCAACTTCTTTGCAAAGAAGTTGAACTTCTTATCTGCTTTTTTGTGTGCTATACTCCCCTCCGTTATGGTATTTACACAACGGTTCAAAAAACGCCTCAAACTCAAAAGCAAACGTGAAATCGCCCAAATGCGCGAATCCGGCCGGCTGGTTGCCCAATGTTTCGCCCTCCTCGAAGAAAACATCAAGCCCGGCATCAGCTTGCGCGAATTAGACCATCTGGTGGAACACTACATCATTGGCTATGGAGCCAAACCCCTCTACAAAGGGTATGAAGGCAGCGCGGGCGACCATCCCCCTTTCCCCGGTGTCATTTGCGCCTCGGTCAACCACGAAATTTGCCACGGCCTGCCCGACGACCGCGTTCTCAAAGAAGGCGACATCGTTGGCATAGACATTGGCCTGCGCTACAAAGAATATTGTGGCGATGCCTGTGTTACCTTCCCCGTTGGGCGCGTCTCCCCCAAAGTCCAGCGGCTGCTCGACATTGGCAAAGAATGCCTGCACGTGGGCGTTGAGGCCGCCCAAAATGGTGCCTATCTCCACGACATTGGCTCTGCCATCAACGATTACGCTGATACGCAGGGTGTCTCTGTGGTGCACGAATGGGGTGGGCACGGCATTGGCCGCGAGCTGCACGAATCCCCCTCCGTTTCCCACATTCGCCAATCCACTCGTGGCCCCCGACTCCAGCCCGGCATGGTTTTTACCATAGAACCCATGATCAACTATGGCACCCACGAATGGTACCTTCTGCCCGACGGTTGGACAGTAATTACGGCTGATGGGGAGCTATCGGTACAATTTGAACATACCGTTGTCATTACCCCCAACGGCCCCGAAATCTTAACCAAACTATAAACAGTCGCATGATGAACTTAAAGGGTTCGTGGCAGTGGCTCATCACGCCGATGGCAATACAAGACGCTGGAACACGCCAACGCCAAACCCTTCTTTCTGCCTTTACCCTCCTCTTTATTGTCGCCACCGTTGTCATTGAAGCCATCATCTATCTCAATTTTCGCAACGAACTGGCCGTCTCGAATGTCAGTCGAGCGGTAACGGTCGTTGTTTTATTTTTCCTCACCTACTCCCTCACCCGCACCAAATATTTTCGGCTGGCTATGCTGGCGCTGCTGCTGGTTTTTTCCCTTGCCATTGCCCTCTATTTGGGGGCGGTGGTGGAACAGCGAGTGGCACTGCTGCTGTTTTATTTGCTGATTGTGGGGTTTTTTAGCCTGGGATTGACGCTAGTAATTGTCTACCAGCGCAATATTCAAACCAGTGAAAAGCTAGCTCACGCCCGTGAAAGCGAACAAAGTTATTACGCGCTGCTGGAAATGGTGTTTCAGGGGATTGCGGTGCTGCAAGATGGGGTGCTGATTACGGCGGACTCTCGC
>JAGQGA010000129.1:3826-6421 GCA_020432595.1 Anaerolineales bacterium
CTTGACCGTCTTGTCGGCCGGCCGATTAGCGACCTCATCCAACAAACCAACGCCAAACTCGTCATGGCCGACATTGCCGGAGACGGCCTAACCCACGAAGCCCGTGCCATCAAAAAAGACGGTTCCCAGGTTGATGTGGAACTGGTTGTCCATGCCCAAACCTATCGCGGCATGCCCGCCCAGGTCATTGCCGTGCGCGACATCATTGACCGCAAGCAAAACCAGGAAATGCTGCGAACCGTTTATGAAACCCTGGAGCTGCGCGTGGTGGAACGAACGGCCGATCTTGCCCAGGCCAACGCCAATCTCATGCGCGAAATTGCCGAACGCCAACGCCTCTACCGCCAGCTTGACGCGGCTCACGACCGGCTTGTCAAACTTTCGCGGCGGCTGGTTGCCATTCAAGAAGAAGAGCGGCGACGCATTGCCCGCGAACTCCACGACGAAATCGGCCAAGCCCTCACTGCCCTCAAAATCAACCTGCAAACTTGGCAAACCAGCCAGAACAACCAGCAGCTAACAACCAGCGTTGACATTGTAGACACCGTACTACAGCAGGTACGAAACTTGTCGCTCGATTTACGGCCGTCTCTCCTGGACGACCTGGGGCTGGTAAAAACGCTGCGCTGGTATATTGATAAACAGGCGCAGTGGGTGGGGTTCGAGCCGCAGTTTAAAACTAATTTGACCGAACGCCCGCCAAATGAGGTTGAAATTGCCTGTTTTCGCATTGCCCAGGAAGCACTCACCAATATCGCCCGCCACGCCCACGCGCAAAATGTTTTGGTTGAGCTACGTCAGGAACAAGACCAGCTTGTTTTAAGCATTCGAGATGACGGCATTGGGTTTAATGTGGTTGAGGCAGAGGAACATGCTTCGCAGGGGGACAGCATGGGGCTGTTGGGGTTAAAGGAGCGTGCTTTGCTGGCTGGTGGTACTGCTAAAATTACATCAGAGATAGATGGAGGAACGGAAATTTATGTGGTTTTTCCGTTGATTGAAAAAACGGCCGTTTATGAATGAAAAAATAACCATCCTGCTCGCTGAAGACCATGTCCTTGTCCGCGCTGGCATTCGTGCCCTGCTGCAAAGCCTGCCCTACGCCGAAGTCGTAGCTGAGGCTGGCAACGGGCAAGAAGCCATTGAACTCATCAAAACGTTAAATCCCAACATCGTACTGATGGACATCTCAATGCCTATTTTGAACGGGCTGGAAGTCACGCGCCAAGTAGTTCAGGAAATGCCGGATGTCCGCATTATCATGCTCTCCATGCACATGAATGAAGAGTACGTGCTACAGGCCTTGAACGCAGGGGCGGCCGGCTATTTGCTCAAAGATTCTGGCACCGCCGAGTTAGAAATGGCAATTCGCTCTGTCTTTGGTGGCGAAACTTACCTCAGCCCACCTGTGTCCAAACACGTCGCCGACTATGTGCGGCGGGTGGGCAGCCAAACCAGCATGTTAGAGCGGCTCACGCCCCGCCAGCGAGAAATTTTGCAGCTTATTGCCGAAGGGCAAACGGTAAAAGAGATTGCCGCACAGCTTAACATAAGTGCCAAGACGGTTGAAACCCATCGCGCTCGGCTCATGCGGCGGCTGGATATCTATGATGTGCCGGGCTTGGTTCACTATGCCATTCGCATGGGGCTGGTCAACTTGAACTAATTGTTTGTCAGGAAAATCCTGACTAAAGATCAGATTTTCCCCGATGTTTTCCTACAACTGAATACTGTATGCTCCTATGTGGAAAGAAGGTAGTTTGTAATTAAAACATATTTCAATTTGCTTTGAGGGTCCACATTGTGAGTCAATTATCTGCAAAACAGTGGAGTATCCTTCTCGTTGATGAAGATGTCTGTAATGGTCAACGTATTGAGGAAGTATTTGCGAACACCCCATATGATCTTTGTGCTGTGCATTCCTGTGAAGAAGCAATTCAGATCATTCGTGCTTTTGGGTGGCCGCATTTAATTGTAGCGGAACGCAATTTTCGTAACGGTATGGACGGGTTGCAGTTTAGTCAGTTTGTACGTGATTTAAGCGATGTACCAATCATTATGCTTTCAGAACGTATCCCGACGAAGTGGATAGCACAGGCTATTGACGATTTTGCCGACGATTATATGATTAAGCCTGTAGACCCTGAAATGTTGTTGTCACGTATACGTCGGGTATTAAGGCGCATTGACTTTGTATCGCAAGCAGTACCAGCTTATAACGGCCGTTTTGCACCAAACTACCCCACCTAAACCATCCGCAACATCGCAAGATAATTTAGTGGTGCAGAATGTATTTAGCAAACGCAGACAAGTTCCGAATATTGGTAGTAGAAGACGATAGTACCATGAGACGGCTTGTAACCCAGGGTTTAAAACAGTCTGGGTTTCAGACCATTGACATGGCTTCGGCCGAAGAAGCCATTGACTGGATGCGAAAATTTGGCTCACCCCATCTGGCGTTAGTAGACATTGACCTCCAATACGGGATGAGCGGTCTTGATTTTTGCGGCATTGTGCGGCAGTTCAGCGAAATGCCCATCGTCATGATGACCGCCAACGATGAACCCTTTACCATCATCCAGGCCATAGATAAAT
>JAGQGA010000129.1:6515-10610 GCA_020432595.1 Anaerolineales bacterium
CAAATTTGCCGAAGATTACATTACCAAACCATTTAGCATCCGCGAACTAGTGACCCGTGTTTCCCGTGTGCTGCGTCGTATTGAGCAATTTAGCGATGATTTATCACCACTAACGCAAATTGATGAGCAACTGTGCGTTGATTTTACAAAACGGCTGCTGATTGCTGGCGAAAACAACATTATCCTTACGCCAACCGAATCAGAATTATTGTATGTGTTAGTACGTAATTTGGGGCGTGTGGTGACGATTGAGTTTTTATCGAGGCGCGTTTGGCCGCTTGAAGCGGTTGATAAGCATAAACTCCAAGTGAGCATGTACCGGCTGCGACAAAAGATAAAGCAGGTATCGGATTTTGACTATATTGTATCGGAAAGAGGCGTTGGTTATCGGCTTGTCACAGGTGCAACTCAGTGAGTTCTTGTCCCTGAAGCATAGAGAGAAAGGAGACAAGAGAAAGACCCCGGTAATATTACCGGGGTCTTTTTGTTTTAGCGGATGTGCTCTTTTGGCTGAACCAGTTTGCCAGTTTTGGTGGTTGTGGTGGAGGAAACGGCCGTTTCTTCCCGCCCAACCATCGCATCCCCCATTCCATCATCCAGCACCGCTGTTAAATCCGGCCACGGCTCCAAATCCAATATCTTGCAATACAAATACCGTCCCAGAATCCCTGCCGAACCCAGCACCGGAATAATAATCAACGCCACCAGTACCCCCCCAAGTGCCAGCGACCCAATCACCGCCACAAACAACACCGCCGGATGAATATGAAGCGTCTGCCCCATAATACGTGGCCGCAGCCAAATATTCTCAATCCCCTGAATCCCCCCAAACACAGCCAACACCAACACCATAAACCAAACCGGGTGGATGACTAAAAACGTTGAACCCGAATAAAGAGCCACCAGTGCGGCCACCACCATCACAATCGCCGGCCCCACCGACAGCACCACATCAAACAAACCCGCCAGCACCCCAAAGGCCAATGCCCCCGGCAGCCCAATCGCCGCCGATCCCAGCCCCGTTAGCACCCCCACCATAAACATCAGTCGCAGTTGTCCCCGCAAATACCGCTGCCACACATTGCGAATCTCATAATACAACCGACGGGCATCATGCTCATACTCATCCGGTGCCCACCCCAAAATCCATTCCCGAAAAATCGGCCAATCTTGCAGCAAATAATAGGTCGTTACCAAAATAACCAAAATCCAGCCCAGATTAGTGGTCGCAGCCTGCAGCGCCAACAAAATCACATCTGTATCTGGTCGGAAAAAGTTGGTTGAAACCCCAGGCAGTCCGCTAAAAATACCGCTTAATGAGATACGGAAACCAGCCACACTAATGGCACTAGGTAAAGCCGCCTCTAATTCCGACTGAATGATTTGCAGTTCCTCTAAAAACAGGGCGGTCTGCGCTGGGATAATCGGAACAAAAATAATCCCTAAGGTAACAATGGTTGCCAAAGAGGTAAGATAGACCAACAGCACCACCCAATTACGCGGCAATTTAGTGCGGCTGTTCACCAAACTAACCATGGGATTTAACACATAGGCCAACATTGCTGCAATAGCGAGTGGCCCAATCAACCCGTTGGCAGCAACCAAAAACCAAACGAGTAAGATAATCACAATACCCAGTACAAAATAACGCGTTGTTTTACTCCAGCTTTTGCTCATAAATCAAATTGTAGCCTTAATCACGCTCAGAATACAAGAGGTGAATTGACCCACACTTACCTGATGTTATGATTAACACCATTGGCAACCTTTGGCATCATCGGGAACAAAATATGTTACCAACAGCGAAAACATACACTCAATTACTTGACACGTTTGAATGGCATCTGCCCACTCACTACAACATCGGTGTGGATGTGTGTGATAAATGGGCTATCACGGAACCTGAACGTCTGGCGCTCATTCACAAAGCAGACGACGGCTCGGTGCAACACTTTACCTTTGGTCGCCTACAGCAGCTTTCCAACCAAACGGCCAATCTGCTTCAGGCGCACGGCATTGCATTGGGCGACCGGGTTGGCATTTTGCTGCCGCAAACCCCGGAAACAGGGTATGGGCACGTGGCGGTTTATAAAATGGGAGCCATTGCTGTACCCCTGTTTGTGCTGTTTGGCGTGGATGCACTGGCCTATCGGCTGCAAAACAGTGCCGCCAAAGCGGTGATTACTAACCAGGTTGGCGCGGCCAAAATCCAGCAAATACGCCATACCTTACCCAATCTGCAAGTTGTTTTTACTGTTGACGGAGCCGCGCCCGGCAGCCTCGATTTCCACGCCGAGCTTGCCAACCACACCGACCAGTTCACCCCCGTCAATAGTTTGGCTGATGACCCGGCACTGATCATCTACACTTCTGGCACAACGGGCGCACCCAAAGGGGCACTGCACGCCCATCGTACGTTGCTGGGGCATTTGCCGGGTGTCGAAATGTCGCACAATTTTTTCCCACAGCCGGCCGACCGCATCTGGACACCGGCTGATTGGGCATGGATCGGGGGGCTGTATGATGTACTCATGCCCGCCTGGCACCACGGCATTACCGTTGTTTCCCACCGCTTTGCCCGTTTTGACCCCGAAGCCGCTTTCCAGTTCCTGGCCGACTTTGAAATTCGCAATACGTTCTTACCACCAACGGCACTCAAAATGATGCGTTCGGTCAAGGAGCCAGAGAAACGGTGGGATTTTAACCTGCGAACGGTTGCCAGCGGCGGCGAAACGTTGGGCACAGAGCTGCTGGAATGGGGGCGCAAAACATTTGGGGTAACGATTAACGAATTTTATGGGCAAACGGAATGCAACATGATTGTCTCCAACTGCACAGCCATTATGCCAGAAAAGCCGGGGGTGATGGGTCGGCCGGTTCCGGGGCACACGCTGGCAATTTTGGATGAAGACGGACAGCCGGTTGCCGCAGGTACGCTGGGGCAAATTGGCGTCAAACGGCCGAATCCAGTGATATTTCTGGCATATTGGCAAAACCCCGAAGCCACGCAAAACAAATTCCTCGGCGATTGGCTGCTGACGGGCGACATGGGGGTGATGGATGATGAAGGGTATATCCGCTTTGTGGGGCGCAATGACGATGTGATCATTAGCGCCGGGTACCGGATTGGGCCTGGGGAGATTGAAGATTGTTTGCTGCGGCACCCGGCGGTGAAAATAACGGCCGTTATTGGCATCCCCGACCACCTGCGAAACGAAATCGTCAAAGCCTACATCGTCCTCGAAGACGGCTACACACCCAGCGACAGTCTCAAGCAAGCCATCCAAGCCTATGTCAAAACCCAGCTTGCCGCCCACGAATACCCCCGCGAGATCGTCTTTGTCACCGAACTTCCCCTCACCACAACCGGCAAAATCATGCGCCGCAAGCTGCGTGAGTTAGAATGATATTGAAACATGATCATCAACAGCATCAATCATATCCAAATTACCATTCCAGTTGGACAAGAAGAAGCCGGCCGACATTTCTACTGCCATCTTTTGGGACTACCCGAAATTGAGAAGCCGGCCGCGCTGCAAGCAAACGGCGGGTTCTGGCTGCAAATTGGCACCCAGCAGCTTCACGTAGGGGTGGAAGATGGGGTAAACCGGCCGGCAACCAAGGCACATGTGGCCTATGAGGTAGACGACCTGGCCGCCTGGCACACCCATTTGCACAACGCCGGGGTCACATTGGTAGACAACACCCCCATCCCTGGCTACAGTCGCCTCATGCTGCGTGACCCGTTTGGCAATCGGGTCGAGTTGATTCAGAGATTGGAGATTAGTTGATTAGAGATTGACGAGCTATGCCAGCCAATCTCCCAATCTCCAATTACGCTGGCGGGGGAGGAATGATGGGCGGTTGGCGCAACGGCCGTTTCTTGACCACTTTCGGCATTGGTGGCGTCACCAGCAGCAGTGGCAACACCTCCGTAATCCGATCCACCAACACAATCTTCAGCCCCTGTCGCAATTCATCGGGAATTAGCTCCAAATCATTTTCATTTTTGCGCGGCATAATGAACGTATGGGCACCCGCCCGCCGCGCCGCCAATGCCTTCTCCCGAATGCCCCCCACCGGCAGCACCCGCCC
>JAGQGA010000012.1 GCA_020432595.1 Anaerolineales bacterium
GTGGCTGGGAAACAGCCGTTCGCCACCTCCTGCGCGATGCCCGTCTCACCCACAGTCTGCCCGTCATCACCCATTGGGAAAGCTGCCTCAGCGACAACACCCTTCCCGCCCCGCTGCTCCCCCTGCTCTACGCCCATCCCGCGCCGCTCTTTATCCTCAGCACCAATCCCTGGCGACGCGGCTTCAGCGACACCACCACCGCCACCCTGCCGCCGCGCCCAGTGCAACATCTTGCCATTCCGTTTCCCGATGCAGAGCAGGCGGAGCAGTTACTAGCAATGCTCTTAGGAGAAGCGACCACCGACCACCGACCACCGACCACCAAAGTACAACCGTCGTCCGTCGTCCGTCGTCCGTCGTCCAATCTCGATCTTGCCGCTGTCACCGGCCGCTTCCGCCTCAGCAGCGGCCAATGGCGCGACGTAGTGCGGACGGTGCAAAGCGAAACGGAGGGCGAAATCACCACCGCCGCCCTTTTTGCCGCTGCCCGCCGCCATTCCAACCCGCGCCTGGGCGAACTGGCGCGAAAGGTTTCCCTGCGCCACAGTTGGGACGACCTGATTTTGCCCACTGACCAGCGCACGGCACTGCGCGAACTGCTGGAAATGGTGCGCCAACGGTCGTTAGTCCTCGACACCTGGCAGCTTGGCCGCAAAATGGTACCCAGTCGCGGCATCAGCGCCCTCTTTTCCGGCCCACCCGGCACCGGCAAAACGATGGCCGCCGCCATCATCAGCCGCGAACTGGGGCTAGATTTATACAAAATTGACCTCTCGACGGTGGTGAGCAAATACATTGGCGAGACGGAAAAAAATTTGGAGCGCATCTTCCGCGAGGCCGAAACGAGTAACGCCGTCCTCTTTTTTGATGAGGCCGACGCGATTTTTGGCAAACGGGCCGAGGTGCGCGATGCCCACGACCGCTACGCCAACATTGAGGTGAGCTATTTGCTCCAGCGGATGGAGTCGTATGGCGGGGTGGCGATTTTGGCAACGAACCTCAAAACCAACCTCGATGAGGCGTTTTTGCGGCGGCTCCACGCCATTGTCCACTTCCCCATGCCCCAGGTGGCGGAGCGGTTGCAGCTATGGGAGATGGTGCGGCAAACGGCCGTTCCCCAAGCCGACAACCTCAACCTCCCCCTCTTTGCCCAGCGCTTCGAGCTGGCCGGGGGCAACATCCGCAACATCATCGTCCAGGCCGCCTACCTCGCCGCCAGTAACGGTCAACACCTAACCCCCCACCACCTGCTCCACGCCACCCGCCGCGAGCTGCAAAAAATGGGTCGGCTGGTGAGTGAGGGGGATTGGAAATGGGAGTAGGGGCGTATTGCATACGCCCGGCGCGTATTGCATACGCCCTTTCCCTTCGTATACGGTAATCGGTTATCAGTTATCAGTGATTGTTTACAGGCATGTAAATCCTGAAAAATCCTGTTAATCCTGTCAAATTCAGGAGGAAATGAGATGCAAAAAGCAGAGGCAAGCAAAGAGAGTGGGAAGGAAAACGGCCGTTTTGCCCGCAAACCCACCAAGAAAACCACCGCCGAGCCATCGTTGCAACAGATGCTCGGCAACCGTACCGTTGGTCGTTTGGCCGTGCAGCGCAAAATGACCCTCAACGCTGTCAACGACCCTTATGAACAAGAAGCCGATAGCGTGGCCCAACAAGTCGTTAGCCAACTCAACGCCCCCGTCCAACGTCAGGGAGAAGACGACGAAATTATGACCAAATCCATTCAACGTCAAGAAGACGAGGACGAGATCATGACCAAACGCCTTCAACGTCAAGAGGATGAGGAGGAGATCATGGCGAAACGAATCTCCAACCTCCAACGTCAGGAAGAAGACGAACTCATGGCGAAGCCCCTACAACGTCAAGGGGATGAAGATGAAATCATGACCAAGCGAATCTCCAGTCTCCAATCTCCAATCTCTCGCCAAGAGGATGAGGATGAGATCATGACGAAACACATCCAGCGGCAAGAAGAGGACGAAGAATTGATGGCGAAATCAGCCTCGACCCATGAAGGCGGCGTAGTCGCCACCGATGTCGAAAGCCGCATCCAGCAAGCCCAAGGTGGCGGTCAACCCCTGACCGATGGTGTGCGCCAGCCTATGGAACAAGCCTTCGGTGCTGACTTTGGCAGCGTCCGCATCCACACCAACAGTGAAGCCAACGACCTCAACCAATCCCTTCAAGCCCGCGCCTTCACCACTGGTCAAGACATCTTCTTCAAAGAAGGTGAATACAGCCCTGGTAATTCATCAGGTCAAGAGCTTTTAGCTCATGAATTGACCCATGTCGTGCAGCAAAACCCTTTAGGTCTCCAACGCCAATATTATGATACTGACCGGCAAATGAGTTCGTATTATGAAGGCGATTATGTTTCAACCTATTCAGTATATGATGAAACTACAGTTGGAATGACAAGTCCAGATGCTCCTATGAGTGTCATGGGGCCTCAACTTATAGTAGCCGAAGATGTAGCTGAGTTTGATCTGCTAAAAAACAGAATTGAAGATAAGAACGTCTATGATTATGTTAGCCGTCGAGCAGAATTTTTTGGTTCAAGACATATGTACGAATTATTTGCAGCCGAATCTGATGCAGAGTTAGACGAAACTAAAGGCTTAAGGGGACAAATTGACCTAAATGGGAACAATCAAGCACAGACTGTATTTTATCGTTGGGTACGAATGGCATATTTTAAGGCAGGGATAACAGATGTTCCTTTTCTTATCAAAAAAGGTCGATCTGAAGAGTTGGAAACTGCATTAGCAGAGGTCAAACAAAACTATAACCTACCATTCAGAAGTGGGGGATTTAATCCCCGCCCGAAAAAATCACATCGTTACAGATATAGGCTTGGGACTCTTAGTGAGCATGCTTTGGGAAATGCAATAGATGTTGAAGCAAAACAGAACCCTATACTTTCACTCAAGGAATGGAAATTCATTGAGACCATTACTGATCAGACTATAGATCGCAGCCCAGCACGTTGGCTGGATAGTCCCGAAGCTCTATGGCAAGATATTTATGATCTCAATGATCTTTTCGTAGTAAAAATTGCTGAAAAGATCGAAGAGATCATTGACTCTCACGAAAAATCATCCAGTGGATATCAGAAAACACAGCATCCCACAGAAATCATTTTTTCAAGTTATCCTAAATTAAAAGATTATGCAGAGGGCTTTTTTACATTGGATTGGGAATTAGTTGAACAACTCCATGAGCAGGGATTTAAGTGGGGGGCTACATTTAGTAGTTCTGTAGATTTACATCACTTTGAGCTTTAATGGTCATCCGTTGAAACCATATGTCAACTCAAGCAAAAACGGGCGAAAACAAAGCTGAGTTTGCGAAGCCCATTAAACCCGCCGCACCCCAAACGCTAACGGAAGCCTACGCCCCGTTAGATGTATTGCAACGTGCCGAGGTGTCGCTGGGGGCTATACGGCCGTCTGACAGCCATCACCTGCAACAAACGGCCGGTAATCGGGCAATCGGCCGTAAATTGCTGCCGCGCCGACCTAATTATGAGCCAGCTTTGTCGCTGGACACGATGCTGAATAGCCAGGCGCAGTATGCCGTTTCCCGTGCTGTGCCTCTGCAAACCAAGTTGACCGTCAACGAGCCAGATGATGAATATGAACAAGAGGCCGATGAAGTGGCCGAAGCCGTTATGCGGATGCCTGCTTCGGCCACTCCGTCACCACCAAATGATGATGGTGAAGACGAACAGCTTGCTACTCAAATCCAACGCTTTGGCGGTGAATCCGTAGAGGTTGCGCCTGATACCGAATCCCGTATCAGCCAAATGAAAGGGGGCGGTGCACCTCTCTCTGCTATAGACAGAGCCTTTTTTGAATCGCGCATGGGAGCAGATTTTAGCCAGGTGCGTATCCACACGGGTGCAGAGGCGGTGGACACAGCCCGCACCCTGCAAGCCAAAGCCTATACGACGGGAGCGGATATTGCTTTTAATGAAGGAGCGTATGAGCCAGGGACGGCAAACGGCCGTCAACTTCTCGCCCACGAATTGACCCATGTTGTGCAGCAGGGAGCCAGCGCGCCCTTGTCGCGCAAGGTGCAGCGTCGCCA
The DNA here is from genome assembly GCA_020432595.1 of Anaerolineales bacterium. Next base: position 4,105 of record JAGQGA010000012.1, read on the forward strand.
AAATAATGAGGCGGCAGCGGTTTCCGATGCTGCTCCTGCCTCCGATGTAGGTGGGAATCAAACAAATGATGATGCTTTAGAAACAACCCTCCCTGATGTGACAACAGCGGAGAATGGAGAGGCGGCTGCACCTGCAGCCGCGCCACCAGTTGCTGAAACCGTGCTGCCACCTACAGTTGCTGAAACGGCTGGGCAAACGGCCGAATCCACCACTGCCGCTCCATTCACCAACCTGGTTCAACCAGGCGCAGCTTCCTCTGAGCCAAAACCTGAAACGCCCACTGCAACCGCTCCGCCGAGTGGTGAAGATAAGGTAAGTGAGGGTGAACGTGCGCCAGCTTCGGCGGCGGAAGACCCACAGTTCCAAGCGGCCGTTCAAGATGTAGGTGGGGCTGCTGCGGGGCAGAAAGTACATGATCCCGCCACAGCCAAAAGTGCCGAAGCTCAAGGCGCAGCAACGATGCCTGCATCTGAAAAGAGGGGCGCAGCCCAACATGTTCAGGCAGGCATGATTGGCTCGGCGGCGGCGGCGCAAGAGGCGGCAGCACAAGGCGATTCGGCTCCGGGGTTTGATAAAGAGGCTTTTAAGAATGCGATTAAGGCCAAAGTTCAGGGACTGAAGCCGGAAGACCCCAAGGAGATGGAGGATTTTGAGGATAGTGAGGCCATTCGCGGGGCGGAAACTGTTGTCAACGAGCAGGTCAAGGCAGGTAAGACGACGGCTAAAGGGGAGATTGATGATCGGGCCGAGGAGTCGCCTGATGAAACGGCCGTTCCCGACAAACGCACCACCCCCTTGCAGCCCAACAATCCTGGCCCGCCGCCCCCGGCCATAGATGCCACCCGTGCTGCGCCAAAAAATAAAACGGCCGATGAAGTCGAAAAACCTCTGGCCGAAGACAGCCGCTCTTTAGACCAAAAGATGGCTGATGCCGAAATTACCGAAGCTCAGTTGGAAAAATCCAACGAGCCACAATTTACCGATGCCCTGGCGGCTAAACGAGAATCGCAGGAACATGCCAAAACGGCTCCGGCCAGCTACCGTGAAGGCGAAGGCGCGACGGTAGGGCAGGCTAAAGAGCAGGCCGAGGCGATTAAAGAGAGTGGCCTGGAGGAAATTGTCGGACAGCGTGGGGAAAGCCTTGGGCTGTTGGATGGTGTACAGGAGGGGGCGAAGGGCAATGATGAAGCCAAGCGGCAGGAGATTGGGGAGCAGATCAATGGCATTTATGAGGCCACGTGCACCGATGTAGAGAAGATTTTGGCTGAGTTGGATACGGCCGTTGATAGTGAATTCCAATCGGGGGCAGAGAGTGCTAAGCAAACGGCCGTTGACTACATCAAAAAGGAAACCAGTGCCTATAAAAAAGAGCGTTATTTAGGCGAAGGCGATCTGGATGATGTTTTATTAGGTGGGGTACGGCTGATTGGTGACACCTTTACCGACATGCCGCCAGAATATTATAAATTTTACGACCAAGGCTTTAATCTCTATGTAGCCGAAATGGACAAAGTTCTGGATCGGGTGGCCGATATTGTGGGCGATAAGATCACCCAGGCTAAGAATCGGGTGGAGCAGGGGCGGCAAGAAATTGCCGACTTTGTCGCCCAACAGCCAGAAGATTTGCAGCAAATTGCCCAAGAAGCTGCTGCCGACATTCAAAGCCAGTTTGATGTCCTCGAACAAAACATTGATGAGCGGCAAAACCAAATTGTAGACCGTTTGGCACAGCAATATAGCGACCATTTGCAAAGTCTCAACGCCGAATTAGAGGCGATGAAAGAGGCTGACAAAGGGCTGTGGGGCAAAGCCTCCGACATGTTGGATGGTGTCATCGGCAGAATCCTAGAGCTGAAAAATCAGCTGATGGACATCTTTGCCGGAGCCAGCGAAGCTGTCACCCTGCTTTTGGCTGATCCCATTGGCTTTTTGGACAACTTGATTGCGGGTATTGGGCAAGGGCTGGAGGGCTTTATTGCCAATATTGGCGACTATTTGCAGGGTGGGTTGGTAGATTGGTTGGTGGGGTCATTGACTGGAGCCGGGATCCAACTGCCGGAAACGTGGGATTTACCTGGCATTTTTCAACTGGTGATTCAAATTGCGGGCGTTTCCTTTGATCAGATCATGGGCAAGGTGTCTGGTGTTCTGGGGGTGGATGTGCTGGCCGCTTGGGAACCTATTCAGCAGGTGATGGGCATTTACCAGGAGAGTGGTTGGGGTGGTTTAGTAGAGTACGGCTTGGAACGCATCATCGGCGAAGAGAATATGGCGCAGTTGATGGAGACGTTTGAGATTGTGCAGGTGGTGCTGGCGGGTGATTTCGGCCGTTTATGGGAAATCATCAAAGAGTACCTCGGCGACCTCAAAGAGATGATCTTCGGCCAAATTCAAGAGTACCTGGTTGAAAGCGTCATCAAAAAGGGCATCACCTGGATCATGAGTATGCTTAACCCTGCCAGTGCCTTCGTCCGCGCCTGCATGATGATTGTTGATGTGGTCAAATTCTTCATCGAACGGGCTGAGCAAATCAAGTCTCTTATAGATGCCATCGTCAACGCCGTCCGTGCCATTGCCAACGGCGATGTTTCCGCCCTGGCGCAAGGCGTGGAGCAAGCCCTGGCGCGCTTCATCCCCACCGCCATCGGCTTCATGGCCTCCCTCCTCAACCTGGGCGACATCAGCCAAAAAGTGCAAGACATTATCAAAGGTGTACGCGACTTCATAGACAAAGCTATTGACGGCATCCTCAACTCCGGCCCCGTCAAAGCCGTTACCGGCTTCATCAAAAAAATCATTGCCAAAATCACAGCCCTCGCCCAAGCAGGTTGGCAAAAAGCCAAAAATGCACTTGGCTTTGGTGATGATACGGACGGTGAGGAAAATCAAAACCCTGAATTATATGCGGCTGTAAATACACTCCGATTACAAGAACAGGCTCGTGCCTCAAAAGATGGTTCTATTTCGCAAGAAGATGCAGATTCTATTGTCCAGGATGTAAAAGAGAAACATCCAATATTTTCCTCCTTGGTAGCAAAACAGGGTGATTACACCTGGAATTATGATTATACGTTACAACGACAAATCAATGGTAAACAACCTCGGGAATGGAAAGATGAAGAGGTTCATGCAAAACTCCGGGAAATTGGCAAAAGGTATAAGGTTTTTGAATGTACAAATTGTGCACAGGAAATGCGCACTTGGTTGACTAAAAATAAGATTCAAGGGATATCTTTAACTTTAAAGTCAGGAAGTGAAAAAGGATTTGTTGTAAGTAATCGGTATAAAGGAGGGAATTCACCAATTTCATTGAATAGAATGCATTATGGCATTGAGGCACGAGGGCTTGTATTCGATAATTTACCCAGTACCGGAATGCCACGGGAGGAGTGGCTCAAAGATTTTGATGCTATTGGGGGTGTAGGAATTGTTGGAGAAGAGGTATTTGGAGAGGAATACAATATTTAAAACGGAAAGATTATGAGCAAACTGATAAACCTTTTGTATGAAATAAAGAAAAAACCCGCAATATATATTGGTGAAATGTCAATCACCAAACTTTCTATGTTCTTAGGAGGTTATCATTATGCTTATTGGGAGTTGGGCATCGCTCAGTCTGGCGATGACCAATTATTGGAGGCGTTTCAGGGATGGATCCAGACGAGGTTCAATGTTCAAATCTCCCAGTCCTGGAATAATATTATTTTATTTCACTCACCTAATGAACAAGAAGCATTTGAAAACTTTTATGAATTACTTAACGAGTTTTTAGAATCTTATGATGAGCCAAAAGAATAGCTGTTTGATAGCAACTTGCTGTCCTATAGATAATTTTGCCAAACACAAATTCTTTCGATGAAAAAGGTTTCCAAAGAAATAAACCTTAGTAATGGAATAGTTTATCATTTGCAAAGTGAGATTGGTAAGGTGATGGTGGGACAGGGGCAGTTGGTGGGGCGGGTATTGATGGCGTTGTTGGCGGACGGGCATGTGTTGTTGGAAGGGGTGCCAGGGCTGGCGAAGACGTTGTTGGTGAAGACGGTGGCGCGGGCCATTCAGGCGGATTTTGCGCGGATTCAGTTTACGCCCGATTTGCTGCCGGCCGATCTGATTGGTACACAAATTTATAATCCGCAAAGTCATGAATTTACGGTACGGTCTGCACCTGCTCGGCGGGATGCAACCCCGCCGAGCAGGTGCAGCAGTTCCCACGCAGAGCATGGGAACCAAGGTTAGCTGTTATGCTGTGGCTTAGCCTGAAAGAAACGCTTTGCTTTGCTCATACAAATTGCCAACTGTCTCATGATCAAACTGTTCATTGCCCCACTGCAAGTAATCCCCTTGGCTTATTGGTTTGGTTGTCCGCTGTAGGATGAACTTGCTCGGAGCAACTGGCGTAACCATGTTATGAATCCATTCATCATCAAGCAACCGTTAGTGCCGGGAGCGGGATGCCCAAGGCTTCGCTGTATAAAACATCGGGGCAAAAATCAACGCCGTTGGGCCAAACCAGCGTGCCTGCTTCTTCATCAACACGCACCTGTCGGAACAGGGCAATATTTTCCAGCGGCGTAAAAACACCGCCGCGCCCAACAATGTGCTTTGTGAAATCCAGCTTTGCTATGTTGTGGTCGGCAAAGGTGATCTCAAGGAGATAGTCACGTATATGTCGTACATCTGTAATTCTCGGAAACATAATCATCACTTTAATCCAGTGGCTCTATTTTTTGCGGAGCCTGTTCACTATGGAGATATTTCCAATTTGCCAGCAATTCTTGCTGGTGTAGTGCAGCCCATTCAAAGACCATGGACATTGCTCGTCGTGGTAGCTGCCCATGTAACACCATAATTGGTTCAATGCCAACTTGCACTTCTTGGTTACTATAGATGGCATGAAAATGAGGCGGCTCGTGGTCATCAAAATACATACGAATGATAATTCCAAAAAAACGACTAATTTCGGGCATACTGTTTGCTAACCATTTTAGTTCTTCAAATCTGTACTTCTGATTTTACCATAAAAGATGCTTCATTTTGTCACCCCTGCCTACCTTTTGCTGCTGCTGCCCCTGCTAGGAATGCGGGTGTATTGGCGGCGGCAGGGGGTTGCGTTGGTGTATCCTTCGTTTGGGCAATTGGGGGGCGGGGGGCAGCGTTCCCTCAAGCTCCGGCTGCGCTACCTGCCGGCCGAACTGCGCTTGCTTGCCATGATAGTGCTCATTATCGGGTTGGCCCGGCCGCAGGGTGGGCAGGCGCAGGAGGTGGTGCATGGGCAGGGGGTTGCCATCGCCCTGGCGGTGGACATTTCTGGCACGATGGTGGCACTGGACTTTGACCCGCAAAACCGGCTGGAGGCGGTGAAGGTGGCGCTGGCCGACTTTGTGGCTCAGCGCCCCTACGATCCCATTGGCCTAGTCATCTTTGCTGAGGAAGCGTATGTGCCAACGCCACTGACCCCCGACCATACCACCCTGTTGGCCGCCCTTGACCAGATCCAGCTTGCTCCCCAGCTTGGCGTGGCCGACGGCACGGCCATTGGGTTGGGGCTGGCGCACGCCGCCAGCTTGCTCAAGGATGTAATAGCCAGCAGCAAGGCGGTGATTTTGTTTACTGATGGCAAGAACACCGTCGAGGCCGTCGCCCCGCTGCACGCTGCCGAAGCCGCCCACAGTCTGGGCATTCGGGTCTACACGGTGGGAGTGGGGAAGGATGGTGCCGTCAAAGTTCCGCTGAACAATGGCTCCACAACCACTTGGGAATTACCACCCGATGAGGAAACTTTGCGGGCGATTGCGGAGCGGACAAACGGCCGTTATTTCCGCGCCCAATCCCCCCAAGACCTGCGCCAAATCTACCAAACCATTAGCCAGCTTGAGCCATCAGACATCCAAATTGAAGTCGTCCACCAGCAGGCCGAGCAGATGGCGTGGTTTATCTGGCCCGCCTTCGCCCTGTTGCTGCTGGCCTTTGGGCTACAGCATACGTGGTTACGGCCGTTTCCGTAAAAAGACCACCGACCACCGACCACCGTCGTCGGTCGTCCGTCGTCCGTCGTCTAAAGGCAACACCCTTCATGAACACCCTGTTCGCCCACCCCCACTTCCTTTGGCTGCTGCTGGCTGTGCCGCTGGCGGCGGGGGTGTGGTGGTATGGGCAGCGACAGCGGCGGGCGGCGGCGCGGCGGCTGGGGGAGCAGCCGGTGCTGGGGCGGCTGTTACTGCATGTGAACCACAACGGCCGTTTTGTCCAAAACCTCCTCTGGCTCGTTGCCCTCACGGCCCTGGCCTTCGCTTTGGCGCGGCCGCAGTGGGGCGTGCAAACGCAGATGGTGCGGCAGGAAGGGCTGCAAATCCTGTTTGTGCTGGATGTTTCTCCGAGCATGATGGTGGCTGACGGGGCTGGCTCGTTGAATCGGCTGGAGGAGGCCAAACAAACGATTGCCACCCTCATGGCAGCACTGCCGCAGCACGAAATGGGGATTGTCCTTTTTTCGGGCAGCAGCCACCTCTTTTTGCCGCTGACCCGTGACCATGCCACGGCGCAAACGCTGCTGGCAACGGTGTCGCCCGACCTCATTCCTCGCCCCGGAACGGCCGTTTCCCACGCCCTGCAAACCGCCAGCCAAGCGTTCAACCGCAAACAAGCCGTTGGCCGCGTCATCATTTTGCTGTCCGACGGCGAAGACCACGAGGCAGAGCTGGGGGCGACAGTACAGACGGTGCAGCAGGCGGGTATTACCCTGTACGCGGTGGGGGTGGGAACTATTCACGGGGGGCCGGTGCCGGTGGTGGGGGACGACGGCGCGGCGGCCTACAAGCTGGGGGCAGATGGGCAGTTTGTGATTTCTAAAGCCAACCCGGAGACGCTGCAAGCGTTGGCCGCGCAAGCCAACGGCCGTTATTTTGCCGCCGCTGACACCGCCAACCTGCTCAATGAATTAGGCCAGTTGGCGCAAAGCCAGCAAAACGGCCGTTTACAAACCTTGCCCATCGAGCGTTTTCCCCTGCTGCTGGCGGTGGCATTGGTGGCGATGTGGGTGGCGGAACTGGTGCCGCAGCAGCGCAAAACGGCCGTTTTGCCCCAACCCATCCCCGCACTGGCCTCTTGGCTGTTCATCTTGCTGCTTGGCATCTGGCTGCTGGCGGGCTGCACCGCCCAGCGGCAGATGGCTCAAGCGGTAGAGCAGGGCAACCGCGCCTTTGTCGCCCAGGAATTTGCCGTCGCCCACGAAGCGTATGCGCTGGGTCAGGCGGCTGCCAGCCGCCAAATGGAGCCAGCTTACAACGAGGCCAACACCTTTTACCGCGAAGCCGCGTTTGCACAGGCCACGGATTTGCTGCGTGAGGCGTTGGGGTGGGGCAATCAGCCACAGGTGGCAGCGGCGTTCCACAATTTGGGCAACGGCTATTTTCAGCGTGGGCAGTGGGGTGAGGCGATTGCCGCCTACCAAACGGCACTGCGCTATAACCCGGCCGACATGGATACGAAATACAATTTGGAATTGGCGCGGCAGCAGTTGGCGGGTCTGGGCGCCGGAGTAGAGAATGATGGCGCAGGTGGGGGCGGGATGGTACAAGAAGCGGTGGGCGAGACGGGGGCGGAGTTGGCTGACCAGGGGGGAAATGAGGTGCTGGAACGGCCGTTAGGGGCGGGAGAGAAACGGCCGTTGCCCGGCGGCACGGCTCCAGACGAGGGCGTTGCCCCCACCCTGCCCACCACCGGGGAGCCAGTAGACACGCTGCCACCGGTGGAGTCGCTTTCGCCTGAGCAGGCATATAGCTTTTTGACGGAGATTGGGCAGCACAGCAAAATGGTGCCAGGTGTGCTGCCACAACCATCTACTGCGCCACCCGTGATGGTTACAAAAGATTGGTAATGTCAGGTTTGACTACTCCTGTCATTACCAATCTTAGCTGTGAGCCAGATGTTTGTCGGATACCCTTTGCCGCCCATGCTGCGTCTCTGTATGTAGTACTTCTGCGAACTGGAAAGCATCCATTTCCAAATGACCTTTGAGCGGCAAACGGCCGTTGTTGCGCTATCGTTGGATACACAGTTTAGTGTTGGAGGTGCTAGGTTTATGACGCAACGACAAGGTGGTGGGCGTGAGAGTACGTGGCAGGTGGCGCGGCGTTGTTTGGCTTTGCTGCGGCGGGTGCAGCAAGGGGTGACGGATCGGGCGGGGTTGTTAACGGCCGTTTATGCCAGTGAAGGGGACGAGGCTTATGGCGGCACGGCGGGAGACCAACTCAGCAAGCGGTTTGATGAAGATAAGCGGCGGCTGTGGGAAGAGCTAGGCGTGCGGATTGGCTATGACAAGACGGTGGGCGGGTATGTGATTGAGGAATGGGAACGGCCGTTGCTCGACCTATCCGATGAACACATCCAAACGCTCGCTTTTCTGGCCGATGCCTTTCAGCCAGATAGCCCACGCGGCAACAGCGTACAGGCGTTGCTGGAAACGCTGCTATCGTGGCTGGAGGAAGACCGGCGGCGCGTCTATGAACGAGCGCGAGGTGTAGGCCCGGAGCTAGACCTGCGGCTGCGCGATAGCGAACCCATCGCCGCTGACGTGTGGGACATTGTGCAGGCCGCTTACGAACGACGTCAGCAAATAGCCTTTGATTATCAATCTAGCAGCCAAGCAGATGGCATAGCGCGACATCACGAGGTTGAGCCGTGGTATTTATACTTTAGTGACCGAGGCCACTACCTACTGCGTGGCTACTGCTTGTTTAACGATGGCCCCAATGGGTCGTGGCGACCGTATCAATATGTTACCTACCGCTTGAGCCGCATGGTGCCAGGCAGTGTGACGCTGCTGAACAAAAAGCTTTCCCCAACCCCACGTACCCCCAAACCATATACCGCTGTCTATGAGTTGGCACCGGCCGTTGCCCGCTTTGGCGTGAGCCGTCGCCCAGAACTGCTTGGCGTACCAGCCATCTATCCATTGGATGAAGGCTGGGTGCGTGTGGAAGGCCAAACCTATGACCTGTTTGAACTGGCGCGAAATCTGCTGTATTACGGAGCCAACTGTCGGGTGCTGGGTGGTGTGGAGCTGCGGCGCGAGATGGAGAAGCTGGTTCGAGATTTAGTTGGGGTCTACCAATTTTTGAATCGCTGAGGCGATTTTCCTAACTAGAGGGCTTCAAAATACTCTGTTTTTGTAGCGAATGGCTGAAAAACCCCCGCGTTTGTGGGGGTGGGTATGGTGTATGCTGTGGATGTTGGTTTTTGATGGTGGGGGGGCGGGAAGTGAAAACGGCCGTTATTGCGAGATCGTCATAGGAGATATAAAAGGCAGATGATGTTAAGTATTCAAACATTACCAGTTTTCTCAAGAGAAGCCGATGAATTAGAAGTTCACTCGTTAGGGATATGGGATAGATTGCCATTAAAAACTGATGGTACAAGTTGGAAACTATCTCAACATCAGGTTGAAACCTACAAAGCATTAACCAACCCATCCGGCCCAGAAATCATTTTGAATACAGCTATGACAGGTGATGGCAAAAGTCTTGCTGCTTATCTTCCCGTATTGATAGACGCAAATTATCACACATTCGGCATGTACCCCACCAACGAGCTATCACGAGATCAAGCGCGTCAATTCAACAACTATACCACCCAGTTTAAGCAGAATTTCCCTTACTGCTCACTTTGGGGTGCAGAACTTACACGAATCGCTGAAACATACAATTTTGCTTATCGGGCAAATGCGCTTAAAGAGCGATTTGATAACCATAATGTTATTCTCACCAATCCAGACATCTTCAACCTAGTCATGAACTACCGATACCGTGCTGGCATTTTTACAGCTACTGAATTGCCATACAGCCTATGCACTAATTTCAATAGTTTTGTGTTTGACGAGTTCCATATTTTCAGTACGCCGCAAGTTACTTCTGTGTTGACTGCGATGCTTTATATTCTGGAATCAGGCCAACAGCACAAATTTCTTTTTTCATCGGCAACACCTAACACCCTGCTTCAACAAATGGCGCAGCGCAGCGGATTACGTTGCCAAATTATCACAGGGACTTACGCCAATCAGGCACAGAATGGGTATCGGCCTGTTCTCCATCCTACAAAATTAACTTTTCATAAATTGAGAGAAAAGCAAAACAGTGAAGAATGGATTAAGGAGTTCTTGCCCCATATCATTGCTTTTTGGCAAGAACAGCAGCCTCGTCCAAAAGGGGCAATCATTGTAAACAGTGTGGTTGCTGCTCGGCGCGTTGCTCAAATGCTTCAGATGGAATTAGCAAAACATCATATCACAATTGGTGAAAATACGGGGCTGACGGATACGGAACGACGCAAGGTTTCGCTACAAAAGGACATTGTTGTAGGTACATCTACCATTGACGTTGGGGTAGATTTTAATATCAACTTTTTGTTATTTGAAGCCACGAGTGCTGGCACTTTTTTACAACGATTTGGACGGCTAGGACGGTACAAAATGGGGGAAACTGCCTTCGAGCGTTATGAGGCTCATGCGCTTATTTCTGGCAAAATGCCTTGGCTGTATGCTCGGATTGAAAAAGAGTTAAAAGAGCGAGGTGTTGAACCAAATGCAGAGGCAGACCGTCCTACCCAGCTTGCAGATGCAATTTATGCTGCCTTCCCACAAGAGACAGATTTTAACAATTATGCCAAGCGTTGGGGTGTTATTCAGGCGGCGCATGTGGTATCAGTTTTGGAAAACAAGCAACATCAAGGAGCCTATTCACCGTTAGCAATGCGGCTCTCAGATAAATATCAACAATTGTTTGCATTGGCTGATTTCAAATCCGCCCGTAACCGCTATTGGTATTTGACAAATGAAAGTAGAGCGGCTGACTGTTTGCCCATTCTTGATGAGGTGATTGCTTTTCGTGGCACTTCTCCCTTTCAAGTCGGTTGTTGGGATGTTACGGTTGATCCAGATGCTTTTTTGACGTATGACTTGTTTCCATTGATCCAAAGCGCGGAATATGTAGTGGAATCGGTTGCAGATTTTGAACAAAGTATGGCGCAACGATATACAAATTCTGAAGAAGTACCTGAAACAAATTTGAAGTATGTCATGAAGGGCAAGGGGGATAGGCCATTAATTTTGAAGGTGCTTGAATATAAAGAAGAGCGTGAATGGCTGAAGCTGCGGACAAGTGAGGAGCTTTCGTTTTGGAGCGATCAGGTTTTTGTTTTGCGAGGGTTGGCTGTGGATGAGCCACGTAGCCTAAATTTGGGCAGTGTGAATCAAGTTTTAGGGAGGCAGACTGTTGTTTGTTATGCCACTAAAAGATGGGATAGTGGAGAACTGCGTCGTTTGTTAAAACTTCCCTCGCATTTTCCCTTGTACACGGCCGTTGACATGCACCGGAATCAAAAATATGTCATTACCTTTGGCAAGCAGGCGTTGATGCTAGAAGCTCAACTACTTGGCTGGCGCAAAAAAGGTGTTGAAGAAGAACCGATCATTTTGTAGGAGAGAAAAATGATTCATCAGGCATTATTGAAGAAGGCAGTTGCCGGACGTGACCCAGTATTGGTTGATTTTGTGAACAAGCTAGCACCAGCCATTTTAACCCGTTTCACAACGATTCCCGCCTTAGGCGGCTCTGGTGAACCTGTACCCGATGATCCTTGTGTTCCGCCAGAGATTGACCGACTTTCTGCGACAAGTATGGAACGGTTCAGCGCTAAAGAAGACCAAAGTATGACAACGCATATTTTGAATGGCATTTTTGCCGGGATGCGGCTGGCTGAAAAGTTGCCCCTTCATAAAGCTTTGAGCGATTTGGAAAAACGGCTGTGGTTGTTGGGTTTTGTGACTCATGATTACACCAAAGTGTATGGTGTTGAGGTCAAGGCAGGCAATATTCCCCAAATTCGCCGGATGATCACCTGTTTGGGAGAAAGCATGAGTTTTGGTGATTTTCTTTCGGAGTGGGAAAGATTTTTGGATGATATTGCTTTCTTGGCACAGAATACTCAAACTGTTGCTGGGGCTAATTTGGACTTAACCAGTTTTTCCAATTTACAAACACCTCCGCGTCGTTTAGAAGTTCTACGCCTGCTCTCGTCTATTGCTGATGTCTTGGTTCATGTCAACAACCCTTGCGAGGTGGTGCGGGTGGGCAGTGATGGACGTGACCGAGCTACAAACCTGCGGGAGAAAATGAATATCCTCTTTGGCGCAGGTCAGGCTCCACGCTTTACATTTCATCAGCTAACCGAAGTGCGCGGATTGATCTCTAATTTGATCAATAACACCGTCATGAAACATTATGAAGAACAGGGTAATGAACCTTTTCTCTTTTTTGCTAACGGGGTGGTGTATATTTCGAAGTTTTATAGTGAACATGAACGCGAAACACGGTCACCTCAATCATTGGGGCATAGAGTATGGAATGATGTGAGCAGTATTTTACTTCATGGTGATATCCGAGATGTGGCCGATGAAAACGATGAAGATGATGATATTGGGGGAGGATTAGCCATTAAACCCCTTCGTGGGTTAAAAGTACCTCCAATTCTCTATGAGCTTTTGTCCACGCGGCAATTATTGGCACAGGGTAAACAGGCTGCACAAAATATCAAAGGATCGATGGCATTTGACAGGTTCGTTAGTCAAAAACGGCCTGAAGATATAGAACCTGTTCGCCAATTAACCAGCAAAAAAGAATTTGAATCCGAACTTATTGCTTTCCAGAAAGGATACGAAGAAGAGTTCCAAGTAGTTTTTGATAATCGCACGGATCAAATTGCCGAATTTCTTCATTTCCTCTGGCGGCGAGTTGCAGGTGAAATTTTATCTGATTTGGAAATAATCTTATCTCATAGAAAATCGGCTTCACTTAATAAACCCCCAAAAGGTTACTTTCTTGCACGAGAAATACTTCAATGGCTACAAATTGAAAACAGCATCTCTGCTGAAGAAGCATCTTTTCAAAAAGGTTCTCGTATTCCAACAGGATGGTATTGTGTCGCTGCTACCTATTTATCTAACCATTCGGATATTGACTTTGACCAAATAGGGGATCTGTTTGATGAACTTATAGAAAGATTTTTAGCCCTTGTCAAGGAATTAGCCTTGACGATTCCAGATGAATCCATTTATGAAACGGCATTGACCCAATATGTTGCACGAGTAATTGAGTTAGAAGATCAAGACTCGGATAAATGGTTACAGAGCTTTGCGAATGAATATTCAAACTATGTTGAAAGAAAGGCACAAAACAAATTAGTTTGCGCCATGTGTTCTTCGCCATATGAAGCTCAAGAGCAGGTGGATTCTGTGGTGATATTCAAAGGTCAACAATACAGTAACAAGGGCAAATTGAGCGTTTCAAAAGTAAAGAGGGGTATTTGCCCAATCTGTTCGGTAGAAATGATTTTACGGCAAGTGCAACAAGGTTTGCCCTCAAAAAAGGCTGAAGATGAAAAACCCATTTACTTTTATTTATTCCCAGCTTATTTCTTTACACCCGAAATGGCAACCGCTGTCAGATTTTTCTTAAACAACCTGCTCGATCTTGAGCTTTCTCCATATTCAGCCAATTCGCTTACACGTCATTTTCGTAAACAAGGCTACTCAATTGAGAGTTTATTAAATTACGGAATGTTTTCAGTGGAAGATGAGGATGAAACTACATCATACCGACGATATTTATCCCAAAAGCCGCACTATTCTGAAAACGATTTTGCAGGGATGTTCATGTTCTCTGTAAAACCTTACAAACCCGCACGAAAGGGCAAGAGCAAAATCACTGATAGTGACTCTTGGGCAACCCCTACAATTTATGGGTTGGCACTTCCCCTCTTGCTAAATGTTAAGATTGTAACCACGTCCTCTTTCGTTCCCTTGTTTAGCAGCGGTATCGAATTTCGAGAAACGGCCGTTCTCGATGCCCCCCACAGCTTTACCCAACACGTCTTAGGACGAGATCGCTTTCGCGTAAACGAGATCGAACATTACCTCATGCGTTTGCTACGCCTTTATGATTTGCATCTGGATGTCTTTGCCGAACCGAAAGACCTGCACTGGCCGCTCATCAACTCTGTAGCCAAAGATGTAGCGACCGATCCCCTCTATGTCTTCAGTTATTATGACCGCAAAAAAAGGAGTGACTCGTCAAAAAATAAAAAGCAGAAAAAAGCCAAAGAATCAACAGGCAACAGCGGTATTCCACCGTGGGATATTGATCGATATTTTGATATTTATTACACATTGGGAGGTGAATCCAATATGGGCATGATTAGTGAAACAGTTGATGCATATGCCGTCTTTTACCGAGCAAAACACAAAAACCTTGATTCAGCTTATGCTGTTCTCAAGCCCCTCTCAGAAGCGGCCGATGTCATTATAGACAGCGACCCCAAAACCAGCGACGATGATCTGCGGCTGCTCGTTGCTGGCGTCGTAAGCGATTTAATGAATCGCATCTGGACAAACAAAGCAGACGGGTGGGATCCTATCGTCATGGTCAAAGGAGCTACCACCAGCCGTGCCGAACGCAAAGCAGCTTCTTGGGACACCCAAATAGCCTATACCGACATTTTTATCAACCGTGTGTTCAAAGAATATTGCGATGGCGACCGTGCCACTTTACGCGAGCGACTCAACCGTCTGCGTTCTGCGGCACGATTTTATTATTTACAAAAATACGGCCGTCAGGCTGAACCAGAATTGGAGGCAACTGAAAATGAGTGACACATTGAAAACCTTACAAGAAGCCGAAGGGCTGTTTTTGCCAGCCATCTCTCAACTCCCGCAAGGGCGTTACGTTCATTTTGTGCTGGTGCGGGAAACAGAATCCTTTCCATTGTTTCAGACAGATGGCACCTTAAACATCATTCGGGTTCAGGCTGGAATGCAAGATAACCAAACAATCTCTCGTTTGGTCATGTTTAAACGTAAACAAACCACGCCTGAAAGATTACGAGGTCGTGAAATGCTGCGTTATTTTGACATTATCAGCGATTCAGGAGAACGCGCTTGTGAATACAATAGCGATAAATTCTGTAAACGTTGTCCAGATTGCATTCTATATGGGTATGCTATCGGCAGTGAAGGTGCAGAAAAATCGAAGGTCTATGTCGACTCCGCCTTCTCGATCACCAATTATGAAGATTCTCACAAAGCCTTTTCATTCAATGCCTTGCATGAACATGGGACAATGACTAAAGCAGGCGTAACACGCTCTTCTTTTGGTGAGCAAGACCATGTTATCCCTCAAGTCTTTTTCCCAGCTGTCGTTACCCTGCGCGATCCTACCTATGAAAGCTTTTTATATGTGCTTGGCAACATCTTGCAAACCAGCCGTTACGGTGCCCAAGATTCTCGCACAGGTACGGTTCACAATCATTTAATTGCTGTTACATTTGCCAACGGGGAAATCTTCTCAAACTTGCGCTATTCCCAAGCACTCCATGATGCTTTACAAGATCAGAAAAGTCCTTTGGCAAGAGACATTGTTCTCAATAAAGCGGATGAAGTTTATGGGAATCTTATCAAAGACGAACCTGTTTTTAAGGCGATGGAATTGACAGGCAATAGTGTCGAAACATTGCGGCAAGAAGTAACAACACTTTACCAGAGCGAAGTGGAAACGAAGAGGTTATTGAATTCGTTGGATAAAGCGACAGGAAGCTATGCCGAAGCATATGGGGCAAAAAAGAAGGGAAAATAATCAGGAGAATTTACTATGTGGGTAACACAATGCCGTTTAACATTACATGATTCATTATTCTATGCTACGCGAGAGATGGGAACCCTGTATGAAACTGGGCGTTTTTTGCACAATTATGCACTTTCATATGCTTTGTTTAACGAGCAGCTCATTCGTGTACCCTACTTTTCTAACAGTTACCGGCCTGATTACCCTAACGATTTGGGCAAGCTTAATGAAGCCGGAGTATACGTTACTCCGGCTCGTCCCCTTCAAATTGATTATTTGCTACTTACGTGGAAGATGGCTCAGATAGCACATTACCGAAAACCTGTGCCATTTGGGGCGAGAGGGAATTTTCCTGAAAACTTTGGTCGAGCAAAGGAAATAGCCCCAGAAAGTCAATTTGAGTTCTTTGTTCTTAGTCAGCAACCAATCAAATTACCAAAATGGATTCGGATGGGGAAATGGGCGAGCAAGATTTTAGTAGAGATGGTTTCTCAATCGCAACCACATGCACAAAAGGGGGTGTTTGTTTCCACGGTTCCTCTCAACCCTCTGGATGTTCAAGACACTCTCATAACCTTTGATGTGATTTCGATGCCTCCAATAAGTCTGGTCAATAATGCACACATTGATGGGCATTATTATGAATTGAGTAAAGTAGCGAGGGTCCCCGCAACTTTAACTTATACATTCCCAGAAAGTGTCTTATGACCCACGCCCCCGATCTCTACGCCCTCATGATCCGGCTCACCGCCAAAAAGAGCGACCTATTATCCACTATGAGACAGGCCACTTGTATGTTCTTCATCCTCCCACACCACCGTTACCAAATCAAATCGCGCAATTTGCGTATCACGAGTTAGCAGGGGTAAATTCAAATGCAAAGCCGTTGCCGTAATGATCCGATCAGACACTAACTTAGCCCCACATTTCACGACGCGCTTCCGCAATGTCATTATCACTGACTGGCGGTAAATCCTGCCATAAACCACCCAATTTGATCAAATGCAACGGCCGTTTCTGCGACTTAAACCGGAGAAACTCAATAAACGCAATTAACTCAGCAGCATATTCCGAGGATAAATCGTCAAGCGCATTGATAACATCTTCCTTTACATCCATTGCTAATGCCATTCGTTTGCCTCCATGTCTAATATCAACATTCATTTGCCATTATACAATATTTTCTGAGGATGTATCATGACCCCATCTCTAACCCCCAATCTCTACGCCCTGATGATCCGGCTCACCGCCACCCACAACGGCCGTTTACACAGTACCCAGGGCCACCTCGCCCACGCCGCCTTCCTCAACATCGTCCAGCAAGTAGACCCCGCCTTATCCGCCGCCCTGCACGACAAAAACGGCCGTAAGCCATTCACCGTTTCCCCCCTGCAAGGCTTCGGCCACGGCCACAAAGGGCGGGTGGACATACACGCTGGGCAAAGCGGCTGGCTGCGCGTCACCCTGCTCGACCCCACCCTGTTCCAAACCTTTATCCGCTACTTCCTGGAAGGCCGCCGCCCCCCCACCCTGCGACTAGAGCAAATGCAATTTGCCATCAGCGAAATCCTCAGCACCAACGGCAGCCACCCGCTGGCTGGCAGCAGCAGCCTGGCCGCACTGGAAGCCAAATGGGCGGCCATGTCCCAGCCCCCCACCACCATCCCCCTCACCTTCCGTACCCCCACCGCCTTCAGCCTGCGTAACGGCCGTTTTCGTCACATGCACATCCTCCCCGACCCATCCCTCGTTTTTGGGGAACTGGCTGGCTATTGGGATCAGCTAACCGCCAGCCAAACCAAAGAAGCCGTGCGCCAATTCACCGCCTTCGGTGTCGTCGTCGCCCGCCACAACATCGCCAGCCACATGTACCAATACAGCAAAAGCAAGCAAGTCGGCTTCTGCGGTGACGTTGAGTTCAAAATTCTGGATGACACCAACCCCACCATGACCAACTACCTCAACCTCCTTGCCGACCTCGCCTTCTACACCGGTGTCGGCTCCAAAACCACACAAGGCATGGGGCAAGTCGTTAGAATTATGAAGGATGAATTATGAATTATGAAACGGATGGCTTCCTAATTCCTAACCCCTAATTTCTCCCATGGATTACCTTCCCCTCTCTTACCTCAACCACCTCGCTTACTGTCTGCGCCGTTTTTGGTACATGTATGTGCAGGGTGAGCTGGCTGTCAATGCGCCCATGCTTGAAGGCTCACTCCTACACGAAAGGGCAGATCGCACTGGCTACGAAACCGATGACCGAGGGCGGCTGGTGCAGCGGCGCGTCTGGGTCTGGTCCGAGCGGCTGCAAATTGCTGGCTTTGCCGATTTTGTGGAACAAGATGGCACCACCCTGCTGCCTGTTGAATACAAACACGGACAAAAGGGCAAATGGGACAACGACGAAATTCAGCTTTGCGCCCAGGCGCTCTGTCTGGAAGAAATGACCGGGCAACCGGTGCCGCAGGGTGAGATTTTTTACTGGCGGTCGCGGCGGCGGGTGACGGTGGTTTTTGACGCAAGGCTGCGGCGGCAAACAGAAACGGCCGTTTCCCACGCCCACCACCTCCTCACCACCAACCGCATCCCCGCGCCCATTCAGGAACGCCACAAATGCAAACATTGTTCGCTACAGCCCATTTGTTTACCTGATGAAGTTGCCCAACTCCAAGTTCCGAGGTCTCTATGATACACATGCACTTTCAAGACATAGCGACCGTTCCCCTCTACCACTGGCGTGGCGCACGGCCGTGGCTGCTCGATTTAGCCGAAGACGAAGGCGGCTGGCTCGTCTGCCTTTGCCTGCAACGCGAAGGCGATTGCTGCCTGCTGCCGCTGGCGTAGGAAAAAACGGTGGTCGAGCTTGCCGAAGCCCACCCTACCATCCACACCACCGCCCTCGACAGCGAAGCCGTGCAGCTCACCCTGTCCGACATGCAGCGCGACGGCTGGCACATCAACGGCCGTTTACACCTCCACTTCATCGGCCACCAGCAAGACCCCACCTTCACCCAGTATCTCTGGCATTCGCCGGTGGACAGTAACCAGTAACCAGTAACCAGTAATCAGTAATCAGTTATTCTTATGGCTACCTTATACCTAACCGAACAACAATCACTTGTCAAAAAAGAGGGCGACACCCTGGTCGTCCGCATTCCCGAAAACAAAGAAACCGGGCAATCGCAGCGCAAAGTGCGCGTCCCCCTGCTCAAAATAGACCATGTCGTTGTTCAGGGCAACGCCACTCTCACCAGCCCTGCCGTCGCCGCCCTCATGGAGCAGCGTGCCGAAGTCACCTTTCTCAACCAATACGGCCGTTTTCAGGGTCACCTCACTCCCGCCTTCAGCAAAAACGGTCAGCTTCGCCTTGCCCAAATTCGCGCCCACGATAACCCCCAGCAGCACCACCACTTTGTTCAGGCTTTTGTCGTTGGCAAGCTCCACAACATGCGAACCATGATCCTGCGCTATAACCGCAAAAAAGAGCAGCCCGACCTGGCTACCGCTGCCCAGGCGATGAGCCAAGCCCTGCAAGCCGCCCGCGCCACCGTTCCCGATCCCCATCAGCCCGACCCACAGCGCCCTCAGGCGGATTCGGTTTACGGCCGTTTACAAGGGATCGAAGGCAACGCCACCGCCCACTACTTCCGCAGCTTCCCCCACCTGCTCAACGACCCCACCCTGTTTAACGGCCGTTCCCGCCGTCCACCCCGCGACCCTGTCAACGCCCTCCTCAGCTACGGCTATACCATCCTCCTCAACCAAATCCTCTCCGCCATCTGCACCGTCGGCCTCGACCCCTACATCGGCTACCTCCACAGCAGCCAATATGGCAAACCCGCCCTCGCCCTCGACCTCATGGAAGAGTTCCGCCCCCTCATCGTAGATTCCGTCGTCCTTACCCTGCTCAACAACAACATTCTCAAAGCCAACGACTTTATCGAAACCCGCGGCACCTACCGCCTCACCGACCACGGCCGGCGCACCTTCCTCACCAAACTCGAAAGTCGCTTTGACGAAACCATCACCCACCCCACCTTCAACTACAAAGCCACCTACCGCCGCAGCCTCGAACTGCAAACCCGCCTCCTCGCCAAAACCATCATGGGCGAAATCCCCACCTACCCACCCTTCATCACCAGATAAGGATGAATTATGAATTATGAACCCCTTCATAATTCATAATTCATAATTGCCAATGCTCTACATCATCGCCTACGACACCCCCAGCGACAAACGCCGCACCAAACTCCACAAACTCCTCTGCGGTTTTGGCCGCTGGACCCAGTTCAGCCTGTTTGAATGCTACCTCTCTGAAAAAGAGCTGGTGCTGCTTCGCCACAAACTCGACAAATTGCTCGACGACAAAACCGACAACGTCCGTCTCTACCCCCTCTGCCAAACGTGCCAAAGCAAAGTCGAAACAATTGGCAGTCCCCAACCACACGAAGATACGGTATACTTGCTGTGAATGCTGGCGCAGGCTGAGATTAGCTCGCCTGCGAGCGGCTGAGTACCCCACCTTCTAGCCTAGGGCACTCGCAGCCAAATCCCCCCATATTTGGGGTGCTGCACCTTAACAACCCGCAAAAAAGCGAAAACATACCTCACCCAGCCACGTAACCGCTGACCTGCTCGCAACCTGCGAGCGAGTGGAAGAGAACTACCTGTTTCTGGCCGAAATGGGATAGAATGTGGGTTGAATATAAGTTCAACTGGCAAAAAACAAAGGGGAAATGGGGTAAACGGCCGTTGCCGCGAGCGCGGCGCCTGAACCCCCCAAGAATCGCCCTTGCGATTGAAACACTGAGCTGAGGGCGTTTCTATCCGGCGGGAAACATTCGAGCCTGAACCCCCCAAGAATCGCCCTTGCGATTGAAACTACAAATCCAAAACCAGCTTATAAAATGCTGGCTGGCCTGAACCCCCCAAGAATCGCCCTTGCGATTGAAACCCTAAATTTGGAGTTGGACTGGTCATTTGTCCCCCTGCCTGAACCCCCCAAGAATCGCCCTTGCGATTGAAACTCTAATACCGCCTGGTGAGCAACGGCCGACCACCGGGCCTGAACCCCCCAAGAATCGCCCTTGCGATTGAAACATGACACCTTTTATTTTCCTCCTCCGGCTATGACGGGCCTGAACCCCCCAAGAATCGCCCTTGCGATTGAAACGCCAAACTTGTCTATAATGCCGGTCGTCCTCACCGCCTGAACCCCCCAAGAATCGCCCTTGCGATTGAAACAAATTCTGGCAGGAACGCATACCACAAACCGAAGCGCCTGAACCCCCCAAGAATCGCCCTTGCGATTGAAACACTGATCGGCCGGTACCATCGCACGCGACTACCACGCCTGAACCCCCCAAGAATCGCCCTTGCGATTGAAACTCAATCAACTCGATGCCATCGTGCGTCCCCGCATAGGCCTGAACCCCCCAAGAATCGCCCTTGCGATTGAAACTCCACCCCATCTTGATAATTCCGCCACTCGTTTAGGCCTGAACCCCCCAAGAATCGCCCTTGCGATTGAAACCGTCACATTGATCCCGGCCGTTCGACAAACAATCTGGGCCTGAACCCCCCAAGAATCGCCCTTGCGATTGAAACTGCATGAGGGCGATGTGGTTTTTGTCCCCCGACCAGGCCTGAACCCCCCAAGAATCGCCCTTGCGATTGAAACTTGGCAAAGTTCACCGTTTGTAGACCTTCGCATGGCCTGAACCCCCCAAGAATCGCCCTTGCGATTGAAACTGATCTATTCAGCGAAAACCGCAAGACACGCCGAGGCCTGAACCCCCCAAGAATCGCCCTTGCGATTGAAACTGCACGCAAACATGGATAAACGATGAGGCAAACGCGCCTGAACCCCCCAAGAATCGCCCTTGCGATTGAAAGCCAAAGCTCAAATATGGC
>JAGQGA010001299.1 GCA_020432595.1 Anaerolineales bacterium
ATGGTGGTGCCGTTGGGGATGGCCCCAATGGCGTCGCTCCCCACGCCAGGCAGATGCGTCTGCGTGGGGCCGCCATTATCCGCCAGCGCGCCCAGGTTCAGTGTGGCGTTATCCGCTGAGGTGCCGCTGAAGCCACAACTCGCGTCATCCGACAGGTTGTAGCCGTTGTCATTGATGGTGCCAATGCCGGCACAGTTATCACCGTTCAGGCCAGCCGCAAAGATCGTCCCTGCCAGCCGCACCGTGCCGGTGTTTCCGATGCCGCCGCCGGTGGGCGCTGAGTTGCCGGAGAAGGTGCTGTTGGTCACCGTCACCGCGCCGGCGCTTTGGATGCCGCCGCCTTTGGTCGCCGTGTTGCCGGAGAAGGTGCTGTTGGTTACCCTTAGCGTGCTCCTTATGCCGTTTACGATGCCACCGCCGTTGGTTGCCGAGTTGCCGGAAAAGGTGCTGTTGGTTACCGTCACCGTGCCCCTGCTGTTTCCGATGCCGCCGCCATAATCGGCAGTATTG
>JAGQGA010001300.1 GCA_020432595.1 Anaerolineales bacterium
CCGGGCAAGGCGTCGCGGCTGACGAGCAAGATCGAGAGCGTGGAGCAGGAGGTCGGGCGGAAATTGCGGAGGTGAGGGTGGTTCGCCTCGTTGTCATACGATATCCGGTTGATCTGCTCCCTGCAGCGTTCGTCATTCCGGACGCCTGCGCAGCAGGCGATCCGGAATCCAGGGGCAAACGACGAAACATTCGCGACGCGGCTCTGGATTCCCGCTTTCGCGGGAATGACAGGTCTTCTATCCCTACAGCTCTCCGAACGCTCGCGTCACCTGGCTGTCGTCCTTCGCGCCGAGGCCCGCCGCCGAGGCCTGCTTGAATTTTTCATGCGCGGCGCGTGCGAGCGGCGTGTCGGCGCCGGCCGTCGCGCCGGTTTCCAGCACGATGCCGAGGTCCTTCACGAAAATATCGACCGCGCTGGTAACGCGCGGGTCGTCCTCCAGCATGCGCGGGCCGCGGTCGCGCAACATCCAGCTCGAGGCCGCCGAGCCCGAGACAACGTCGAGAATCT
>JAGQGA010001301.1 GCA_020432595.1 Anaerolineales bacterium
ATCTAGGCAACAACATCCATTTATCTTGCCAGCAACTCAACCACAAGGGAGATTTGCAATGGCGAGACAACAAAACAATTCACAGCTGGACGAACTACTTGAAGCAATTCAAGCCAATCCTGAACAAAAGGCGGGCTGGTTCGCTCGGCTCCTAAGCCGCGACAACAAATCTGTCATACGTAACCTATCTCAACTGGAAGAGCGCGGTGATCTACTACAGGAAGACGATGCCGGCCATATCAGTTGGTTTGGGCATCGGCACTAGTACCTCGACTTTATGATTTTGCGGGGTTCAGATACCTGAAGACACGGCTTGTCATCCCTCAAATTTAGAAAGTTACGGCACTAGATCACAAAAGCGCAACAAATAGGTCAAAAAAGTGGCGTTATTTTACAACAAGGTATGCTATCATGTTGCCGTTGAGGTCACTCTTTGTCAAATACAACTATAAATTTAGAAAGGAATAAATATGTCTGAAGAACGCAACCGCCATGCTTTGATCGCTGAC
>JAGQGA010001302.1 GCA_020432595.1 Anaerolineales bacterium
TGGATTTGAATGGTGGCAATGGCAACATTGAGCTATCAGTTCCAGAAAATGGCGGGCAGACGATTCAAGTTGATGGTGATAATGGGATGATTACCGTTTATTTGCCGCGTAATGTTGAGGCGCGTCTGGAGTTTAATAAGGGGAATGGCGGCCTGAACGTGACGGATCGTTTTGAACTGGTGCAAGGGGATCGGCAGGATGGGGTGTGGGAAACGGCCGTTTATGGCAATGCCCCTCACCAGGTTGAACTCATCATCAACGGTGGCAATGGCAGCGTGCGCATTGTAGACCGGTAAAGAGTTGCTAGACTTAGATTGGTTCAATCTCGCAGATTGAACCAATCTAATGGGTGACAAGCTTATGCTTCCCGCGCCAGCGTTTTCATGTGCGCCAAAATGGCACTGATGCCATTGAGTCGCTGCCCCGTTAGCACCGATTGCAGCCCCATTTGCAGATAAAATTCGTTGGGAACCGCCTCGATTTGTGCCAGCGTGCTGCCGTTTATCCC
>JAGQGA010001303.1 GCA_020432595.1 Anaerolineales bacterium
CCGAAAGCTTGCCAAAGAGCAGTGTCGAGATTGAGCCGCTTAAGGCGGGCAAGGCGATCAGCCAGGCAAAAAGCGTCATTCCATCGAACTCGGCAATCATTTCTGGCTGAGCGATGGCCCTGGCGTTGACGAATAAAAAGCTGCCGAACTGGGTGATGAAAACGGCCGTTACGCCAAAAGCAACTTTTCTTTTCGCAGCTACGTTTTGTTCAATGGGAGATGCTTTCAGTTGCGTCATGAAGATATCCTGTTTGCGTATGTGCCTTGGGCACACTGTGGTTGGCAGCAATTTTTGCTACACGTTTTGCCACCAGTTTATCGGAAACGGCCGTTGCGTCATACTTTCGTTTAGCAATTGGATCCGTCTCCAACGGCTACGCAATTTTCGACTAAGTGCGCTAATCGCCCAAGGCGAGCGGACTGTACTCTATTCTTTTATCTGTGTATATTTTCCAATGGGGTTATTTGTTTATGGGATTGCCTGGCGGCATGGTTTCGTTTGAGGGG
>JAGQGA010001304.1 GCA_020432595.1 Anaerolineales bacterium
TGCTTTTGCCGGAACCGGATGACCCCATGATGGCGACGAGTTCGCCGGGGTTGATTTGCAGGTTGACCCCATTGAGTGCCGTCACCTGCACATCCCCCATGCCGTAGACCTTGGTTAATTGGTTGGTTTGGATTATCGGCTGCATAATGCCATTCTTGTATCAATAGGACGCAGATTTCCCTGATTTTACTGATGTCGCTTGGCGACCGCTTCGCGTACAGTTGAATCAGGAAAATCTGCGTCCTATTTTCTTTTGTCGAATTTTTCCTACTGCGTTTCGATGACACCGGTGGTAACAACGTCGCCAGCTTGTACCCCAGATTTGATTTCGGCAAAGGTGAAGTCCATTAGCCCGACCTCGACGAAGGTTAGTTTGGGTTCGTCGTTTTCCATGACAAAGAGGGCGTATTCGCCGGGGGAAATTTCGCGCAGGGCTTCGACGGGGACGAGCAGGGCGTTGGTGGCGCGGCCGCCAATGACTTCGACGGTGGCGTTGAGGCCAATGG
>JAGQGA010001305.1 GCA_020432595.1 Anaerolineales bacterium
TGAGCTTGAGATGGCGTTCGCTGCCCCATTCACGTACGGCGATGTAGTTGACGGCGCTCTCGTCCTCATAGATGAGCGTGCCGGTGCGGCCATCGTCCCAGGCGGCGCGCACGCCCTGCGGCTGCGTGAAGAAGGCCAGCACGAGCACCAGCACCAGCGCGCCCAGCGGCGCCCAGCGATGCGGCTGGCGCAGCGCTCCCACGCTGAGCACGCCCAGCAGCAGCAGCGCCAGCAGGTAGAAGGTCCAGCGCGTGCCAAAGGCCGGAATCAGCCACAGCACCGGCAGAAACGCACCGACCAGGCTGCCCGCGGTGGCGGTGGCGGATAGGCGTCCGGCGGTGTGGCCGAGATTGGAGATTGGAGATTGGGAGATTGGGAGATTGGGAGATTGGGTCGGGTCGTTGACCATTGACCGTTCTTCTCCCACCGCCAGCCGCACTGCCCACGGCGTCGCCGTGCCCAGCAGGACCGCCGGCACGGCGAAGAGCAGCCCCACCGCCAGCAGC
>JAGQGA010001306.1 GCA_020432595.1 Anaerolineales bacterium
CTGTTGTCTGGAAGAAACGGCCGTTTGGGTGGGTGAGGAGTGGGGGGAAAACGGCCGTTTTTTGTGCGGGGAAGTTGGTGGGAGGAAAACGGCCGTTTGTCCGCGTTCGTCCGTGTTTGTCTGCGTCCCATAAGAAAGTTGGGAGAAAACGGCCGTTTTGGGTGTCACGAGGGGCAGACACACGGGTCTGCCCCTACTTTGGGGGATGTGGGGGAGAAAACGGCCGTTTGTCCGTGTTCGTCCGTGTTTGTCCGCGTCCCATGAGATAGTTGGGGAGGAAACGGCCGTTTTCAACATTCATTCCGTCGTCGGTCATCTGTCGTCGGTCGTCGGGAACGGCCGTTTTTATCCGTGTCCTTCCGTGTACGTTAAAAATTTGGGGAGAAACGGCCGTTTTTCGGTGCTGTACGTTGAGAAGTTGGGGGAAAACGGCCGTTTTTGGGTGTTACACATTGAGAAGTTGGGGGAAAACGGCCGTTTGTCCGCGTTTGTCCGCGTCCCATAAG
>JAGQGA010001307.1 GCA_020432595.1 Anaerolineales bacterium
ACCGGGTGCTGGAGGGCAAGCCGCGCCTGTCCCTGAAGGCCGTGGACGGGGTAGATTTCCACATCCCCAAGGGCACCACCTTCGCCCTGGTGGGGGAAAGCGGCTGCGGCAAATCCACGGTGGCGCGGCTCATCGTCGGCCTGTACGAGCCGACGCGGGGCGAGGTGGTGTTCGACGGCACCCCCGTCAGCACCCTGAAGCGCCGAGCCGACCTGATGCCCTTCCACCGGCGAGATCCGGCTGAAGGGCGTGGACGTCCTGCGCCGCGAGCCCCGCGGGGCGTCGCTCGCCTACCGCCGCGCCGTCCAGATGATCTTCCAGGACCCCTACGCCAGCCTGAACCCCCGCTGGCGGGTGCGCGACATCGTCGCCGAGCCCCTGCGGGCCTTCAAGCTGACGGCCTCGACCGAGGCCCTGAACGCCCGGGTGGGCGAACTGCTGACCCAGGTGGGCCTGAGCCCCGTGGACGGCGAAAAGTACCCCCACGAGTTCTCGGGCGGCCAGCG
>JAGQGA010001308.1 GCA_020432595.1 Anaerolineales bacterium
CGCTTACCTGGCGGAAGCGTTCCACTTCGTGCATGATTGATTCGGCCGTGGAGGCTGAATCCTGCTGGCGCAAAGCGCCAATGACTTGCCGCGCTTCGGCCAGCGTGGAACGGGCCCGCTTTTTCGCCTGGGCCGCGATTTCGGCCACTTTTTCCTGATTGCCCTGTTCCAGATGCAGTTCCAGCCCTTCAATTTGCAGGATGAGGCCCGCCAATCCCTGGGCCAGGGTGTCGTGCAGTTCACGCGCCATGCGCTGCCGCTCGGTTTCCAGGGTGAGATTTTCGACTTGTTGGGCATAGGCGGCCAACTGCTCGTTGGCATTTTCCAGTTCTGACAAAAGTTTTTGGGCTTCCTGGCGGGCCTTCATCTGCTGCATAAACAGCATCACGTAGATGAGGACAAATACCATCATGACGGCGGCGATTCCCAGCCAGGAAGGGATGAATTGCCAGCCATCAATCAGATAATTGGTAAGGGTTAACAGGGCCAGATAACCAATTACGGC